>JBBIHL010000309.1:0-4303 GCA_037447075.1 Candidatus Eiseniibacteriota bacterium
CGCTTCCAGGCCGGACGCCAGACGAGCGGCCAGGCGCCGTCGGGGCGCTGCGCGGCCGGGTTTATCGCTACCGGGGCTCGAAGCTGATCGTCACCTACCACCCCGCGGCCTGCCTGCGGAACCCGGCCTACAAGCGGCCGGTGTGGGAGGACATGCAGCTCCTGGCCCGCGAGTACCAGAGCGACTGAGGCGGGGCCGAAGGCCGCGCCGGGCGCGCACGAGGCGCGCCGAGGGGATGCCGAGATGACGGACGTGCTGAGCCCCCGCGTGGGAGGCGCCAGCGAGGGGCTGGTGCCGCCGCAAGCCATCGAGGCCGAGTTCGCGGTGCTGGGCGCCCTGCTGCTGGACCCGGAGGCCGTGGGCCGGGCCGTGGAGACCCTCTCGGGCAACGAGTTCTACCGCGACGCCCACCGCAAGATCTTCCAGGCGATCGTGGCGCTGTTCAACAAGAGCGAGCGGGCCGACCTCATCACCGTCACCGAGGAGCTGCGGCGCCGGGGCGACCTGGAGGCGGTGGGGGGGCCGGCGTTCCTCTCCCAGCTGCTGGACTACGGGACCACCTCCGCCAACCTGGAGCACCACTGCCGCATCATCTACGAGAAGTCGCTGCTGCGCGAGCTGATCCGCGCGGCCGACCAGGTCAAGCAGGAGTGCTTCGCCCAGGCCGACGAGACGCACGACATCCTGGATCGCGCCGAGCAGCGCATCTTCGCCATCGCCGACACCCGGGTGCGCACCGGGTTCGTGAACCTGCGCGAGCTCCTGAAGCCCACCTTCGACCACATCCAGAAGCTCTTCGACCGCAAGGTGCACGTCACCGGCGTGCCCAGCGGGTTCGACGACCTCGACGCGCTCACCGCCGGCTTCCAGCCCGGCGACCTCATCGTGATCGGGGGGCGCCCCAGCATGGGCAAGACCTCCTTCGCGCTGAACGTGGCCGAGAACGCCGCCATCCGTCATCAGATCCCCGTGGCCGTGTTCAGCCTGGAGATGAGCGCCCAGCAGCTCGCCCTGCGCCTGCTCTGCTCGCAGTCGGGCGTCAACCTGCACAAGGTGCGCACCGGCTACCTCTCCGACCGCGACTGGCCCGACCTCACCACCGGCGCCGGGCTGCTGAGCCAGGCGCCGATCGCGATCGACGACAGCGCCGCGCTCTCGGTGCTGGAGATCCGCGCCAAGGCGCGCCGGCTCAAGGCGGAAGGCCGGCTGGGGCTCATCATCATCGACTACCTCCAGCTCCTGCGGCCGGTCATGCCCATGGACAACCGCGTCCTCGAGATCGGGCAGATGACCCGGGCCCTCAAGGCGCTGGCCAAGGAGCTGGACGTTCCGGTGATCGTGCTGTCGCAGTTGTCGCGCGCGGTCGAGGTGCGCAGCTCGGGGGGGAGGCCGCAGCTGTCGGACTTGAGGGAAAGCGGATCCGTGGAGCAGGACTCGGATGTCGTCCTCTTCGTCTACCGCGAGGTGATCTACAAGCCCGACACGGCGGAGCCCGGCAAGGCGCTCATCCTGGTGGCCAAGCAGCGCAACGGGCCCACGGGCGACGTGCCGCTCACCTTCCTGCGCGAGCAGACGCGCTTCGTGCCCTACTCGCCCATCCAGCCGCAGGAGGAGCCGGGCTACACCGGGGGCGCGCCGTTCTAGCCCATGCACGAAGAGCTGGCCGAACCGCTGGCGGAGCGCGGCCTCTCCTACATCGGCGCCAAGATCCTCGCCTTCTTCGCGGAGGTGGGCCGCGTCGCGCTGCTGCTGCGCGACACGCTCGCCCACCTTCCGCGCGGCCTGCTTCGCTTCGGCCTCGTCCTCCAGCAGATGTTCACGATCGGCGTGGGGTCGCTGTGGCTGGTGGTGGTCGTCTCGCTGTTCGCGGGCGCGGTGGCCGCGGTGCAGGCCGCCTACCAGTTCGCCAGCCAGGTGCCCCTGCGCTACCTGAGCGCGGTCATCCTGCGCTCGGTCATCATCGAGCTGGGTCCGGTGCTCACCGCGCTGGTGGTGGGCGGTCGCGTGGGCGCCTCGATCGCGGCCGAGCTGGGCACCATGAAGGTCACCGAGCAGATCGACGCGCTGGAGTCCCTCGCCATCAACCCGGTTCGCTACCTGGTGGTGCCGCGCTTCGTGGGCGCCATCGTGATGCTCCCGGTCATCACCGTCTTCGCCAACGCGCTGGCCATCTTCGGTGGATACGTGGTGTCGGTGACCTCGATCGGGGTCAGCACGCACACCTACGTGTCGGGGCTCAAGGACTTCTTCTATCTCAAGGACCTCTACTCGGGCCTCATCAAGGCCTTCGTCTTCGGGGGCATCATCGCGACCATGGCGTGCCACTACGGATTCGTCACCGAAGGGGGCGCCGAGGGGGTCGGGATCGCCACCACGCGCGCGGTGGTCTCGAGCTGCGTGCTCATCCTGGTGAGCGACTACGTGCTGGCCAACGTGTTCTTCCGCATGCTGTTCAAATGATCGAGATCCGCCGGCTGGTGAAGACGCTGGGGGGACGGCGCGTCCTGGACGGCGTGGACCTGGACGTGGGGCCGGGCGAGACCCTGGTGGTGATGGGCCGCAGCGGTTGCGGCAAGAGCGTGCTCCTGAAGCACGTCATCGGTCTGATGAAGCCCGACTCCGGGAGCATCCAGGTGGACGGGGTGGAGCTGACCCGGCTCGACGAGCGGGAGCTCATGCAGGTGCGCCGGCGCTTCGGCATGCTGTTCCAGGCGGCCGCCCTGTTCGACTCGATGACCGTGGGCGAGAACGTGGGCCTGATGCTGGCCGAGCACACCCGGATGTCGCGCGAGGAGATCGCGGCGCGGGTGGCCGAGTGCCTGGCCCGGGTGGGGCTCTCGGGAGTGGAGGGACTCAAGCCGGCGTCGCTCTCGGGCGGGATGAAGAAGCGGGTCGGGCTGGCGCGCGCCATCGCCTTCCGGCCCGAGATCATCCTCTACGACGAGCCCACCACCGGGCTCGACCCGGTGATGGGGGACGCCATCAACGAGCTGATCCGCGCGCTGCAGAAGCAGCTGGGCGTCACGTCCGTGGTGGTGACGCACGACATGACCAGCGCGTTCAAGGTGGGGGACCGCCTCGCCATGCTCCACGGGGGGAAGATCGTGTTCACGGGGACTCCGGAGGAGACCCGGGGCACCCGCGACCCGCTGGTGCGCCAGTTCGTCGAGGGCTCCAGCGTGGGCCCCATCCGGGTCTGAGGGCCGGCGCATGGCGTCCCGCAGGCGGATCGAGGTCCTGGTCGGGGCCACGGTGCTCGTGGCCCTCGCCCTCCTGATCGGCGGCGTCACCTGGCTCAAGGAGATCCAGGTGGCGCGGGCCTACCGGGTCTGGCGCGTGACCTTCCCGCAGACCGGCGGGCTGGGGCCCGCCGACGAGGTGCAGGTCAACGGCCTCAAGAGGGGCGAGGTGCGCAGCATGACCTTGATGGGCGACCAGGTCCTGGTGGAGCTGGCGATGGCGGCCGAGATCCAGCTCACCAGCGAGTGCCGGGTGGCGGTGCGCAACGTGGGCCTGATGGGGGAGCGGGTGATCGCCGTGGACTTGAGGAGCGCGGGCCGGCCGCTGGACGCGCGGCGGGACACGGTCCGCGGCGTGTTCGAGAAGGGCATGCCCGAGGTCATGGGGCAGCTGGGCGACGCGGTGGCGAGCATCGAGTCCCTGGCCGCCGAGCTGCGCGCCGTGGCCGGTGTGCTCAACCGGCGGGGATCGCTCCGGGAATCGCTGCGCAACTTCCACGACACCAGCGAGGAGCTGCGGCTGGTGGTCCAGGAAAACCGCGCGGGCCTCAAGCGCACGATCGAGAACTTCGACGCGGCCTCGCGCGCCACCCGCGCCCTGACCGCGGACCGCGAGCAGGAGCTCGGGCGCGCGCTGGACAACTTCGCGCAGGCCGCCGAGCGCATGAACCGGATGGCCGGCCGGCTCGACTCGCTGCGCGCCCAGATCGCGAGCGTGAGCGGCAAGATCGATCGGGGCGACGGCACGCTGGGCCGGCTGGTGAACGACCAGGCGCTCTACGACGACCTGCACAGGGCCGTGACGGAGTTCCAGGCGCTGGTGGCCGACGTCAAGGCCCATCCCCGGAAGTACCTCAAGTTCGGGTTATTCTAGGGGCGTCCCCGCTCCGCCGGCCGGCGCCGCCGGCCCAGGGATCCATCCGCCTCCGGAAGGAACGCACGTGGCTCGCATGAAATCCTCCTCGTCGCGGCCGTCCCGCCCCGGCTTCGTCTGCCGGTCGTGCGGCAACGAGCAGCCCAGGTGGTTCGGGCGCTGCCCGAGCTGCGGCGCCTGGAACACGGCC
>JBBIHL010000310.1:0-4298 GCA_037447075.1 Candidatus Eiseniibacteriota bacterium
CGCGGCGCGATGAGGCCGGGCGCGCGCCTGGCAGGGTCCCGTCGAGCGGTCCGGATCGCCGCAGCGGCCGGGCTCGCCGCCCTCGCGCTGGCCGGCTGCGGGGGGCGCTCGGGCAAGACCACCGTGGTCTTCTGGCAGTTCTGGCCCCTGGAGGTGATCCAGCCGCTGGTGGACGAGTTCCAGCGGCGGCACCCGGGCATCTCGGTCCAGGTGGAGCGCCTCACCTGGGACACGGGCCTGCAGAAGATCACGGCGGCCGTGGCCGCGGGCAAGGTCCCGGACCTCTGCGAGGTAGGCTCCACCGAGATGCCGCGCTTTCTGGCCTCGGGCGCCCTCGCGGACTGGACGGAGCCGGCCGCGGACCTCCGCCCGCGGCTGCGCGGCTGGGAGCTGTGCACCGCGCAGGGTCGGGTGCAGGGCCTGCCCTGGGTGCTGGGGACGCGCGCCCTCTTCTACAACAAGGCGCTCCTCGCCCGCGCGGGGCTGGACAGCGCGCGCGCGCCCGAGACCTGGAGCGAGCTGCGGCGTGCGGCGGCGGCCGTCGAGCGGCTCGGGGGCGGGGTGCACGGCTACGGCGTCCAGGCCGGGGAGCGCAAGATCCTCTTCAAGAAGTTCATGCCGTTCGCCTGGGGGAACGGCGGGCGCGTGCTCTCCGACGACCTGGGCCGCGCCGAGTTCGACAGCCCGCAGAACCGCGAGGCGCTCGAGTTCTACCTGGGGCTGCGCCGCGTGGGACGGGTGGACCGCCAGGACATGCTGGACCGGGCCTTCAAGGAGGGCCGGCTGGGGATGGAGGTTTCCGGGGGCTGGCTGCTCAAGGCGATCGCCGCGGAGGCCCCGGAGCTGCGCTACGGCGTGGCCCTGGTTCCCAGGCCCGCCGCCGGCCGCGGCACGCACGCCTCGTTCGCGGGGGGGGAGGTGCTGGTCTCGTTCCAGGCCTCGGCCAACCCGCAAGCGGCGCTCGAGCTTGCCCGCTTCCTGGTGGAGCCCGAGAACGCCCTGGCGCTGGCTCGCGCGGCCAAGAGCGTGCAGCCTTGCGCGCGGGGGGCCGACACGCTGGCCTACTACCGGGACCACCCCGACGAGCAGGTCCTGGTGCGCCAGCTCGCGACGGCGGTGTTCACGCCCGGGCATCCCGCCTGGGTGGAGATGGAGGCCGCGATCGAGGACGAGCTGGAGCAGGCCCTCTACGACAAGAAGAGCGCCGCGCAGGCGGTCGCCGACGCCCAGGCCAAGCTCGCCGCCCTGCTCGGCCCTCGTCCCTAGGCCGGCATGGCTGCCCATTCCCGGGCGACCGGCTGGCTGTTCCTCTCGCCCTGGGTGCTGGGGTTCGGGCTGTTCGGCCTCTACCCGCTCCTGTTCTCGCTCGTGGTCTCGTTCACGGACTATTCCCCGATCCGTCCCGGGGCCGCGCGGCTGGTGGGCCTCTCCAACTACGCGCGCGCCCTTGCCGACCCCCAGTTCTGGAACGCGCTCGGCAACACGCTGTTCTTCGTGGTGGGGACCATCCCCTTCACCACCGCGCTGGCGCTGGCCCTGGCGCTGGCCGTGCAGCCGGCCTTCCGGGGGCGGACGCTGTTCCGGGTGGGGTTCTTCGTCCCGAGCGTGGTCTCCGTGGTGGTGCTCTCGCTGATCTTCAAGGGGCTCTACACCCGGGACGGCGCGATCAACGCGCTGCTGGGCGCGCTGGGGCTGCCGCGACCCGCATGGCTGCTGGACGAGCGCACGGCGCTCCCCGCCATCATGGCCATGGACGTGTGGTCGGCGAGCGGCTACTACATGGTCATCTTCCTCGCCGGGCTCCAGGCCATCCCCGGCGAGCTCTACGATGCCGCGGCGCTGGAGGGCGCGGGACGCTGGCGGCGCTTCGTGGGAATCACGCTGCCCCTGCTGCGTCCCACGCTGCTGTTCGTCCTGGTGGTGAACACCATCCGCAGCCTGCAGATCTTCGCCGAGGTCTTCGTCATGACCCGCGGCGGTCCGCTCCAGCGCACCACCACGGTGGTCTACTACCTCTACGAGGAGGCCTTCTACCGGTTCAACCTGGGCTACGCCAGCGCGGTCGCCTACCTGCTCTTCGCCGCCACGCTGCTGCTGGCCTGGGTGCAGATGAGGTGGCTGCGCCCGGAAGCGGAGGCCGCGCGATGAAGGCGCGCCCGCGCGAGGGGGCGCTGCAGCGGCCGGGCCCGGCGAAAGCCGCGCCGCCGTGGGGCGCGTCCCTGCGGCGCTGGGCGTGGCTCGGCCCCCTGCTGCTCACCATGCTGTTCCCGTTCGTCTGGATGCTGGCGATCTCGGCCGCACCCACGGCCGGAGACTCGTTCGCGCGGGCGCTGCGCGGACCATGGTCGCCGGCCTCCTACCAGCGACTGTTCGCCACGGCCGGGGTGCCGCGCTACCTGCTCAACAGCGCCCTGGTGGCCGTGCTCGTGGTGGCCTGCAACGTGGCGAGCGCGGCCCTGGCGGGCTACGCGCTGGGGCGGCGGCGCGTGCCCGGGCACCAGGCCTGGACCCTGGGCGTGGTCGCCAGCCTGATGCTCCCCAAGCAGGTGCTCATGATCCCCCTCTACCTGGTGCTGGTGCGCCTCCACCTGCACGACACCTACGGCGCGCTGGTCCTGCCCTTCGCCGTGGACGCGTTCGGCATCTTCCTGGTGCGCCAGTACGTGCTTGGGTTACCTTCCGAGGTGGAGGACGCGGCGCGGGTGGACGGCGCCACCGACTGGCAGGTGTTCCGCCGCGTGGTGGCGCCGCTGCTGCGGCCGGTGCTGGCCGTCGTCGCGATCCAGTCGTTCCTGGCCAATTGGAACTCGTTCCTCTTCCCCTTGATCTTCGTGGATTCGGACAGGTTGCGGACGTTGCCGGTGGGCCTGGCCCTGCTCTCCCAGCAATCCGAGCACAGCGTGGACTGGAGCCTGCTCATGGCCGGCTCGGTGGTGGCCTCGCTGCCGGTGCTGGCGGTGTTCGTCGCCTTCCAGCGGCACATCCTCTCGGGGCTGCTGGCGGGGGCCGAGAAGTGACTCCACGCGGCACGGCCGGCAAGCCCGCCCCGGGTGCCCCGGCCCCGCGGGCCGCGAGCTCCCACGACGCGTGGGAAGGCTTCCGCTCCTACCGGGCCCGCGGGGTGCACCGGGTGGTGGGGCTGATGACCGGGACCTCGGCCGACGGCCTGGACGCCGCCCTGGTGGAGTTCACCGGCCTGGGCCTGGCCTCGAGCTGGCGGCTTAGGGCCTACCGGCAGACCCCGCTGGCGCCGGAGCTGCGGGCCGAGATCCTCGACCTGGCGGCGGCCCGCACGGTGGCGCCCGAGCGCCTCCTGCGCCTGGACGCGGCCCTCGGGGAGTGCTACGCCGCGGCGGTTCTCGAGCTTTGTGCCGCCGCCGGGCTCTCGCCGGGAGAGATCGACGCCGTCGGCTGCCACGGGCAGACCGTCCGCCACCTGCCCCGGCAGACGGGGGGCGGGACGGCGTTCACGCTGCAGCTGGGGAACGCCGCGGTGCTGGCGGAGCGCACCGGCGCGCTGGTCGTCTCCAACTTCCGCGCCCGCGACGTCGCCGCCGGCGGGGAGGGGGCGCCGCTGGTGCCGCTCGCCGACTGGTGGCTGTTCCGCTCCACCGCCGAGTCGCGGGGCCTGCTCAACCTGGGCGGCATCGCCAACCTCACGGTGCTGCCCCGCGCGGGCGGGGAGGAGGACTTCCCCCAGGGGATGATGGCCTTCGACACCGGTCCGGGCAACATGGTGCTCGACGGCCTGGTGGCGCTGGTGACCGGCGGGCGCGAACGCCACGACCCCGACGGGGGTCGCGCCGCGCGCGGGGTGGCGTCGCTTCCCCTGCTGGACGAGCTGCTCGCCGACCCGTTCTTCGAGCTCGCCCCACCGCGCTCCACGGGGCGCGAGCGCTTCGGCGCGGCGTACGCGGAGCGGCTCCTGGAGATCGCCGGCACCATGAACATGCGGGAGGCCGACGTGCTCGCCACGGCCGTGGAATTGACGGCGGTCTCGGTGGCGCAGGCGGTGGAGCGGTTCGTCACGCCGCACACCCGGCTCGACGCCATCTACCTGAGCGGGGGGGGCGCCCGGAATCGGACGCTCACCCGGGCGCTGGAGCGGCGGCTGTCGCCGATCCCGGTGCGCTCGATCTCGGCCCTGGGGCTGGAGCCCGAGGGGAAGGAAGCGCTGGCGTTCGCGTTCCTCGCGCACATGACGCTGTGCGGGCTGCCGGGCAACGTGCCGGCCGCGACCGGGGCGGCGCGGCCGGTGCTGCTGGGGCAGCTCACGCCGGGGAGGGGGCGGTGAGGCG
>JBBIHL010000311.1:0-4287 GCA_037447075.1 Candidatus Eiseniibacteriota bacterium
TCCTTGACCCGGCGAGTGCGAGGTCCCTAGACTCTGGCTTTCATGCCTGCCACCAGCCTTCTCCAGCGGGCCGGGCTCCTGCTGGTCCTCCTGCCCGCCCCTGTGCTGGCTGCCCAGCTCCGGTTGTTGGCCGCGGACCGCACCGGGGCCACCCTGGAGCTTCGCCTGGAAGGCTACGCCCTGGCCACCCCCGGTGCCGATGGCCGCCAGGCCCTGACCTCGCCGGGGCTGGAGAGCTGGTCCGAGCCCGGCCGGCCGCTGCTCCCCGGCGCCAGCGCCACCCTGGGCCTCCCGCCCGGGATGCGCGCCGTGGCCCGAGTGCTGGAGCGCGAGGCGGAGGAGCGGCAGGGGGTGAGGCTCGCCCTGGGGACGGAGCCCTACTTCGAGCGCTCTGCGGACGGCGGCCCGGAGATCCCGGCCCGCCGCGCCGTGCCACCGGTGCTGGATGGTCCCTACCCGTCTAGCCCGGTGAGCGTGAGCGCCCCGCAGCACATGCGCGGGCAGTGGTTCGTGGGGGTCAAGGCGATCCCGTTCGTCTACGACGAGCCGACAGGGCGCCTCACGGCCATCACGCGTCTCACCCTCCGGGTGGACTTCGTCCCGGCGGAGGCCGGGGACGCCGGGCTGGAGGACCAGGGCGCTCCGGCTCCGGTCCCGCAGCCGCAGGGCGAGGACCGCCACTTCGAGGGGGTGTTCCGGGCGGGGCTACTCAACTACGAGCAGGCCCGGTCCTGGCGCGTGCCGCGACGCGCGGCGCGCCCGGCCGCGCTCGCCGCGCCGCGCCGGGTGGCGGACGAGACCCGGCCCGAGGTGCGCGTGCGCATTGACACGACCGGCGTCTACCGGGTGGACTTCGAGCAGCTCCAGTCGGCGGGCTTCCCCACGGGCATCCCCATCGCCGAGCTGGAGGCCCATCGCCACGAATACGTCCTGGGCCTGGCCGACCCGCCCTTCACCAGCGTGCCGGTGCCGATCGAGCCCGTGGACCTGGACGGCAACACCGCGTTCGGTCCCGGCGACTACCTGCTCTTCTACGCGCAGAGCTACGCCGACCGCGCCCGGCCCGGGAACTACCAGAAGTACTGGGGCTCCGAAGACTACCTCTTCGTCTCCTCCAGCGCCTCGGGGGGCGCGCGCATCCTGCCGCGCACCGCCAACCTGGGCTACGGGCTCACCACGCCGGAGCCCTGGTTCCACTCGAGGCGGCACTACGAGCGCAACTTCCACTTCCTGCCCTTCCCGCCGGACACCACCGTGGACCTTTGGTATTGGGCAACGAACGCCTTCACGTTCGACGTGCGGCCGACGCCGCCCGACTCGTTCCGCTTCGAGTGCGTGGACCAGGACACCACCGTCCCCCTCACCGTCTCGGCGGCCTGGCGTGGTGCGGTGAGCGCCTTCCACGCCGTATGGGCCGACGTGCTGAACGGCCGCGGCGGCATCCCCGGCATGGGCGACAGCACCAGCGTGGTGGACAGCCTGGTGTGGGTAGGGCTGGGCGAGCGCATCGCCACCCGCACCATGCCCGGCTCGGCGGTCACGCCGGGGCTCACCAACCGGATCCGCCTGATGGGCTACGGAGGTGGAGGCGTGGCCGGCAGCCTGACGAACTTCAACTGGTTCGACATCACCCACGGCCGCCGCTACCGGGCGATCGCCGACTACCTGGAGTGCCACTCGTCCACCGCGTCGGGTCCGGCGCTCTTCCGGGTCGGGGGCTTCTCGCTTGCCGACAGCCTGCGGGTCTACGACGTCACCGACTCCACGGCGCCGGTCCGGCTGGTGCTCGACCCGGGGCAGGTGAAGCCCGACGGCCCGGGCTTCTCTGCCGAATGGGAGGACACGGTGGCGGCCGGCCGGCCTCACCGCTACGTGGCGTTCCGAGCCGCCCGCACCCTGCCCGATGCCTACGTCACCCGGGTGGACCGCCGGCGGCTCACGGCGGCGCCGCCCGGCGGGCGGGTGGACTACGTGGTCGTGACCCACGAGGCCTTCGAGCCGGCCCTGGCGCCGCTCCTGGCCCTGCGACAGTCGCAGGGGCTCTCGGTGATGGTGGCGCCGGCCCAGGCCGTCTACGACGAGTTCGACGGCGGGCGCAAGTCCCCCTACGCCATCCGGCGTTTCCTGCGCTTCGCCTACAACAACTGGGGCAGCCGCTTCGTGCTCCTGGTGGGGGACGGGACCCAGGACCCCCTCTACCACTCGGGCCAGCCCGGCGCGGACTACCTTCCGGCGCCCTACATCCAGGGGCCGGTGACCACGAGCCAGGGCGCAGAGGTGGTGAACAGCGACCTGTGGTACGTCTGGTGCCTGAACGGCGGCTGCGGCCCGGGACCGCAGTACCCCGACCTCTACGTGGGGCGGCTCCCGGTCTCGCGCCCCCAGGAAGCCCAGGAGGTGGTGGCCAAGATCGTCGCCTACGAGCAGTTCTCGGCCGCCGACGCCTGGCGCAACCGGATCGTGCTCTCCGCCGACGACGCCTACTCGTTCTCCACGTTCCTGAACGATCCGACCGGCTACTGCTTCAAGCTCGGGGAGCTGGTGTTCCGCGACATCATGGAGGCCAACCGCCAGGTGATCCTCTCCGAGGGCAAGCTGCGCGGAACCCAGGTGACGCCCTTCTACCTGGGCGACTTCCTGCCCGACCCGCGGGACTGCTCGCGGGATCTCGACGCCACGCGGAGCTTCGTCAACGGGGTCGTGACGCCCCAGCTCCGGGCGCTTCTCACCAGCGGCGCGCTCTTCTGGGACTACCAGGGCCATGCCAACGCCTTCGTCCTGGGGCACGAGTACTTCTGGCAGTCCCAGTTCGGGAACTACGACGTCAACCAGGTGGACAACCCGGGCAAGCCCTTCGTCTTCGCGGGCTACGCCTGCCACATCAACCAGTTCGGCCGCGTGAACGAGGGCGATTCGTTCGGCGACGGCATGGGCGAGCGCTTCGTGACCGTCCCCGGCCGGCGGGGCGCGGTGGCGTCCTACGCCTCGACCGGCTTCGAGATCCTGCCGGGGACCGCCGCGCGCCACCTGGACATCGCCCTGGTGCGCGCCCTGTTCTCCCAGCCCCCCTTCGACCCCTACCTGGGCGACCGCGGCGCGCGGGTGGTGCTGGGGGAGGCCATCGCCACCGCCTACCTGCGCTTCCTGCCGGTGGCGGGCTTCCTGGAGAGCGGGGTCTCCCTCACCTACGTGCTGCTCGGGGACCCGGCGCTGCGGATGACCGTCGCCGGTCCCCAGAGCTTCGTCACCGCCAACGGCGATACGGTGCGCGAGGGGCAGACGGTGCGGCTGCACACCCCGGGCGACACCCTCCACCTGCGGGCGGACATCGCCTCCAACAACTCGATCAAGCGCATCCAGCTCGAATACGTCCAGGGCGGCAGCACCGTGGTGCTGCCCGACACGCTCTACTCGCTCACCCCGTCCTTCCCCGACACGCTGGTGAACGGCGGCCGCTTCTACGCGCTGCGCTACGACACCACCCTGGCCGCCGCCACCTACAGCTACGTGATCCGCACCACCGACCGCTTCGACGTCACCACCACCTTCCGCATCCCTTTCGACTTCGCCACCGTCCTGCGGGTGGACGGCGCGGCCATCGCCGACGGGGACATCGTGGCGCCCGACGCCAACCTGTCGCTGCTGGTCCTGGTCCCGCGCCCGGTCACGCCCGCGGAGATGATCCTCACCGTGGCCGGGCAGCCGCAGGCCTTCGTCGCCACCGGCGCGCCGGGGGACACCAGCGGGCGCGAGTGGGTCCTGTCCTGGACCCACGGTCCCCTCCCCAAGGGGGTGAACGCGGCCGAGCTGGCGATCGGGGGCGAACGACGCACCCGCACCTTCTCCGTGACCAGCGGGGCCGACGCGCTGCGGCTGGAGCAGGTGGCGGCCTTCCCCAACCCCTTCGAGGACGACCTGGGCTGCCACTTCTCCTTCGTCCTCAACACCGGGGCCCGGGCCGACCTGCTGCTGCGGGTCTTCACGCCCAGCGGACGCCTGGTCTACGACCGGGTGGAGCGCGACTTGAACCCCGGCTACCACCAGCTGGCGTGGGACGGGCGGGACGCCGAGGGGAACAAGCTCGCCAACGGCATCTACCTCTACCGGCTCATCGCCCGCAATCCGCAGGTGAACACCGTCTTCACCGGGCGGCTGGTGAAGCTGCGCAAGCCCCGGCGCGTGCCGGAGCCCACGGTGCCGTAGGCGCGGGGCGGGGAGGGCCCGCCCGCGCTGGCGCCCCGCCGGGGGCGCGGGATAGTATCCGGCCATGCCGCCCGCCCGACGTGT
>JBBIHL010000312.1:0-4269 GCA_037447075.1 Candidatus Eiseniibacteriota bacterium
GCGTCGAGGTTCTGCATGGCCAGGCTTTTCGCCGTCGGCGTCATCTGGTTGGGTTGCTGCATCGCCTGGGTGATCCTGGGTTCCTCGCTGGTGGTCCGGACGCGGCAATCGTCGGGCGAGCTCACCGGCGAGGTCCGCCGGCTCTGGGGCCCTCCCGGTGAGCAGGCTCCGCCTCGTGCCACCTACGAGGAGCGGCGGCAGATCCGCGCGCTGGAGCCGGAGGAGCCGGGCAAGCCCGCGCGGCGCGAGGTGGTGCGCACCGTGCTGGAGCCGGTGGACCTGCCCCTGGAGCGCAGCGAGGTCCGGGCGGACTTCGCCCTGGAGCACCGCCGCAAGGGGCTGCTGTGGTTCCCGACCTACGGCGTCGAGTTCGCCGCGCGCTACGCGTTCACCAACCCCACGGCGGCGGCCCGCGACGTCAAGCTGCGCTTCCCGCTGGATCCGCAGAACCTGGTGTTCGACGACTTCCAGGTGCTGGACGGGGCCGGCCGGCCGGCGGCGGTCTCGTTCCCCGAAGGCTGCGCGCGGTGGCAGGCGGCCTTCGGTCCCGGCGAGACCCGGAGCTACTCCGTCCACTACCGATCGCGCGGCACCACGAGCTGGACCTACCGCATGACCACGGGGACCGGGCAGGTGAAGAACTTCCACATGACCATGGAGACGGACTTCCCGCAGGTGGACTTCCCGCCGGGCTCGCTCTCGCCCACCCGGCATGCGCCCACCGCCCGGGGGTGGCGCGGCGAGTGGACCTTCGGCAGCCTGGTCGCCAACGCCCCCCTCGGGCTCGTGATGCCCGAGCGCCTCAATCCGGGGCCGCTGGCGGCGCGCATCACCTTCTTCGCGCCGGTCGGCCTGCTGTTCTTCTTCTTCGTGGTGGCGATGTTCGCCGCCGCCCAGGGAGTGAACCTCCACCCCATGCACTACCTGCTGCTGGGCTGCGCCTTCTTCGCCTTCCACCTGCTGTTCGCCTACCTGGTGGACCACCTCTCCATCGCCGCGTCGTTCACCTGGTCGGCGGCGGCATCGGTGTTCCTGGTGGTGAGCTACGCCCGGCTGTTCACCGGCTGGCGGTTCGCGGCGCGCGAGATGGGGGTGGCCCAGCTCCTCTACCTGGTGCTCTTCTCCTTCACGTTCTTCTGGAAGGGCTTCACGGGGCTCGCCATCACCATCGGCGCGGTCCTGACCCTGTTCGTCATGATGCAGTACACCGGGCGCACCAACTGGGAGGAGCGCTTCCGCAAGGCGGCATAGCCTACCCCCGCGCCACCACCACGGCGGTGCCGTAGCACAGCACCTCGGTCACCCCCGCCGTGACCTCGTTGGCGTCGTAGCGCACGCCGATCACCGCGTTGGCCCCCAGCTGGGTCGCGTGCTGGAGCATCAGGCTGAAGGCCTCCTCGCGCGCCCGCTCGCACAGCTCGGTGAAGAGCGTGATGTTGCCGCCGAAGACGGTCTGGATCGAGGCGCCGATGTTGCCCAGCACCGAGCGCGAGCGCACCGTGAGCCCGCGCACCAGGCCCAGGTTGCGCTGCACCCGGTAGCCTTCCAGCGCGAACGCGGTCGTGACCATGGAACGGTCCATAGGCTCCTCCCAGGGATGGCGTGCCTCCGGCGGCGGGTTGCGCGCGCGGGGCGGGGGAGTCCCCGGCCCTCCGGCCCGCGGCTCACAGGGCGCCCTGGAGCACTTCCAGGCAGTTCTCGTAGCGGCCGAAGGACGGCATCAGGTAGACGCCGCTGGCGGTGGAGCGGCAGCGGGCCAGCAGGTCGCGCGCCAGCTCCACCCCCACGCGCTGCCCCTCGCCGCCGGCGTCGTGGAGCTTGCGGCGGATCCACTCCGGCACGCTGATCCCCGGCACCTCGTTGTGCAGGAACTCCGCGTGCCGGAACGACTGCAGCGGCAGGATGCCGATCAGGATGGGGAGGCGCGTGAGCCCGTCCAGCCGCTCGCGGAAGCGCTCCCAGCAGGCCAGCTCGTAGACCGGCTGGGTCATCACGAACTGCGGCCCGGCGTCGAGCTTGCGCTTCACCCGCTCGAACTCCAGGTCGAGGTCCTCGGCCGTGGGGTTGACGCCGCAGCCGATGGCGAAGCGCGTGGCGGCCCCGATGGAGGTCCCGGCCAGGTCGGTGCCGTGGTTCATCTTGTGCAGGATGCGCATGAGCCCCGCGGCGTCGGTGTCGAACACGGCGGTGGCATTGGGGTAGTCGCCCAGGCTGGGTGGGTCGCCGGTCAGGCACAGGATGTTGTGCAGGCCGAGCGCGTGGGCCCCGAGCAGGTCGCTCTGCAGACCCATCAGGTTCCGGTCGCGCGTGGTGAAGTGCAGGATGATCTCGAGCCCGGGAAAGTGCGTGTGGAACTGGTAGGCCAGCGCCATCGCGCTCATGCGGATGCGCGCCAGCGGCGAATCGGCGATGTTCACGCAGTCCACCCCGCGGTGGGCCATCAGGCGCGCCGCCTCCATGACCTTGCGCGTGTTGACGCCGCGGGGCGGATCGATCTCCACGCTCACCACGAACTTCTCGCCCAGCAGGCGCAGCAGGCGCGGCTCCTCGGGCCGGGCGGGGGCCTCGACCGGCTCCGGGGGCCGCTCGATGACGCGGACCTCCGCTCCCGGCTCGAGCCGCTCGGCGGCGAGATGCGAGGCGACGCGGTCGCGCATGGCGCGGATGTGGGCGGGCGTGGTCCCGCAGCACCCCCCCACCAGCTTCACGCCCATCCCCACGGCGCGCGCGGCGAAGTCGGCGAAGTAGTCGGGGCTCGCCAGGTAGAGGAAGCGGCCCTCGATGAACTGCGGCAGCCCGGCGTTGGGCATGGCGGAGACCGGGGTCTCTCCGGCGGCGGCCAGGATCTCCTCGAGCACCTCGAGCGTCGGCTGCGGCCCCATCCCGCAGTTGACCCCGACCACGTCGGCGCCCGCCTGCTTGAGGGCCCGTACCACCAGGGCCGGCGTGTGCCCGTAGAGGGTCTTGCCGTCCTCGCCGAAGGTCATCTGCGCCACGACCGGCACGTCCCGGGACACCAGGCGCACGGCGCGGAGGGCGGCCAGGATCTCGTTCAGGTCGGAGAAGGTCTCGAGCAGGAACAGATCCACCCCGCCTTCCAGCAGCCCCTCGGCGGCGGCGCGGAAGTGGGCCTCGGCCTGGGCCACGGTGATCGCGCCGAAGGGCTCGAGCGGCTTGCCCAGGGGACCGATGGACCCGGCGACGAAGGCCGGAACCCCCACGATCTCGCGCGCCCCGCGCGCGACCTTCACGCCCTGACGGGCGATCAGGCGCACCTTGGCTTCCAGGCCGTGGTGGCCGAGGCGCACGGCGTTGGTCCCGAAGGTGTTGGTCTCGACCAGCTCGGCCCCGGCCGCCAGGTAGTCGCGATGGATGCCCTCCACCAGGGCGGGCTGGCTCAAGTTCAGCTCGTCGAACGATTGGTCGAACGGGATGCCGCGCGCGTAGAGCTGGGTCCCCATGGCGCCGTCGGCGATCAGGGGCCCCCGGTGGAGGCGGTCGAGGAGCGGAGCAGGCATGGCGAGTCAATCTAGGGCGCAGGCGCGCGACTGACAAGCCGGGCGGGCACGCGGCGACGGTCGCGGCGCCCGCGGGCGCATTGGCTGGGCGAAGTGCGGTTGCTATACTGCCGCGCGTGATTCCCCTTCAACGCTGGGCTTTCGCCGCCGGGCTGCTGGGGCTGTGGGCCGCGCCGGGCGCGGCCGCGGGGCAGACGCCCGTGCTCCCGGTCGCCGAGGTGCGGGCCGGCCAGCGGGCCGAGGTCCGCACCGTCTTCGAGGGCTCCCGGGTGGACACGTTCTCGGCCGAGATCGTGGGGGTGCTGCGGGGGGGACGGGCCGGGGGGGACCTGATCCTGGCGCGGGCCACCAGCCCGCGGGTGGTGCGCACCGGCCTGGCCCAGGGCATGAGCGGCTCCCCGGTCTACGTGGAGGGCAAGCTCGCCGGCGCCCTGTCGAGCGGGTGGCCCTTCCTGCGCGAGCCCATCTTCGGGGTGACGCCCATCCAGGAGATGCTGGACGTGCTGCGGCAGCCGGCGCGTCCCCCCGGAGGCCCCGCGACCGGTCCCAGCGGCGTGGACTCGCCGGGGTCCCGCGCGCGGCGCCCTGCGGCCGCGGCCTGGGGCCCCTTCCGCTGGAGCATGGAGGACCCGATCGAGGACGATGAGGCCTCGCCGGAGTCGGCGGAGCCGCCGGAGGAGGACGCTCCCTTCGCCGCGGGCCCGCGCCCCCTGGCCGTTCCGCTCACCTGCGTGGGGCTGGACCCGCGGGT
>JBBIHL010000313.1:0-4251 GCA_037447075.1 Candidatus Eiseniibacteriota bacterium
CGCTGGAGTCCGCTGCCGCCCCCCGCGCCACGGTGGGCGGGGTGTGCGCGACCAACGCGAGCGGCGCGCGCCGGGCGGCGCTGGGAGCCCCGCGCGACCGGGTGCTCGGCATGCGCTTCGTGACCGGCGACGGGGTGATCGCGCGCAGCGGCGGGCGGGTGGTGAAGAACGTGGCGGGCTACGGGACGCACCGGCTCCTGTGCGGCTCGCGCGGCTCGCTGGCCGTGATCCTGGAAGCGAGCTTCAAGCTGCTGCCCTCCCCCGCCCGCCGCCTGGCGCTGGTCCACGCGCTGGGGGCGAGCCCCCCCGCGGCGGAGCGCCTGCGCTCCGTGCGGCTCTCCAGGCTGGAGCCGGCGGTGCTGGCGGTGCTGGACCCGGCGGCGGCAGCTTCCATGCCGCACGCGGCGGGCGGCTGGATGATGATCCTCGGCCTCGAGGCGGACGCACCCTGGGTGGCGGAGCAGGAGGACATTGCCCGCGGGCTGCTCGGAACACCACTCGCGCGCGCGGAGCAGCACGAGGCGCTGGCGCTGTGGCAGGCGCTCGCCGACCTCGACGCGCCCCGTGCCGGCGAGGTCGTGGCGTTCGGCATGCCGCCGGGCCGCGTGGCCGAGGCGCTGGCTTCGCTCGCAGCGGCCGGGGCAGCGAGCAGTTGGGCGCACGTCGAGAGCGGGGGCGTGCGGGCGCGGCTCGCGACCGAGGCGGCGCGGCAAGCCGCGCTCGCCCGGATGCAGGAGATGGGCGCGATGAGGCTCCACGGCGGCGACGTTGTCGCCACCGGCCCGCCGGACCCGGCAGCCGAGCCGGCCCTGGGCCCGGTGCGGGCGCAGCTCAAGTCGGCGTTCGATCAGCGGGGGGTGCTGGTCTAGCGACGGTCAGCCCGCGCTTCCCTCCCGCCGCCTCACCGCCTCCCACCCCTCGCGGGCGATCAACGGCACCAGCGCGAGCCAGCCGCAGGCCGCGGCGCAGGAGGCGCTCGCGGCCGAGGAGAGCGGCCGGCGCCGCAGCCATCACTCCGCCAGCACGACGATCCGACGAGACTCCGCCCGCCCGGCCAGCTCCCAGCGCGCCAGGTAGACCCCGGCCGGGACGCGGCGGCCCGCGCCGTCGTGCAGGTCCCAGAAGCGCGCGTGCCGGCCCGCCGGCAGGTCGCGGCCTTCGAGCAGGGTGGCCACGTGGCGGCCGGCCAGATCGTAGACCCGCAGGGTCGGCGTGGAAGCCTCGCCCAGGGCGAACTCCAGGGTGATCCCGCGCGCGGCCGGGTTGGGCAACGCCGCCGTGAGTCCCGGGGACGCGATCCCGCCCGCGGCCACCGGGCCCGCGGCCACCGGGTCCCCTTCGGCCTCCGCGTCATCTCCCGGCTCCGCGTCGCCATGCCACGCCCGCCGCCCCCGGCGCGGCTCCGCCCAGCCCGTCCAGATGTCGGGCGTGCCGTCGCGCCCGTCGCTCCAGGCGGCGTGAACCCGGCGGCCGTCGGCGGCCGCGTCGGTGTAGTCGCCGAAGTTGGGAATGATGAGCGGGAAGCCGAACCAGGTCACCGCGGTGTCACTCACCGCGAAGCTCGGGCCGAAGCGCCGGCCGTCCCGCGAGAACGCCGCGTGGTAACCCTTCTCCGTCCAGCAGGAGGTGCCCTCGCGCGCGTCCACCCAGCCGGCCAGGAGCAGGCCGCGCTCGTCCACCGCGAGCGACGGGAACACCTCGATGCCGGAGGGCGGGCCGTCGTTGGCCCGCACCGGCTCGGACCACGTGCAGCCACCGTCGCGCGAGCGCGACACCAGGATGTCCCCCAGGTCGCGCGCGACCGAGCCGGCCGCCACCTGCGCCGACCGCACGGTGAGCCGGTAGTCGCCCAGGGCCTGGAAGTGCTGCGGGACCACCTGGATCAGCACGTCGCCGGTGGCCTGCGCCACGTACTTGAGGATCGCGCCGGTGGTGCCGTAGTCGTCGTCGTTGCCGGCGAGCGCCAGGCGGTCGTGTTCGCAGATCAGGAACGCCACGGGATCCGCAGGCCACTCGGCCTGCGCGCGGATCACCACCGCCTGCCCTTGGTCGAGGTGGAGGCGGAACCAGTCCTGGTCCTCCTCGCGGTCCATCTGCGCCACCACGTCGTCGCCCAGGGCCACGCGCTGGGCGGTGGGCGGGCCCTCGTTGTCGCCTTCGGAAAGCTCGACGCCGTTCCAGGGCCCTTCGAGCAGCGGGGCCGCCTCGTTCCAGGCCACGTAGAGCTCGCCGCGGCCGCGGGCGTGCGAGCGGTCCACCGCGATCACCGGAAAATGCTGGTAGGGGCGCCGGCTGCCGGGCGGCGGGAAGCGCCACTCGCCGTCCAGCTTGCGCACCCGCTGGATGGGCCCGAAGGTGCGGCCGCGGTCGTCGGAGCGGCGGATCACGATCTCGTCCACCTCCGGGTCGTAGAGCCCGTGCTCCCAGACCACGTAGACCTCCCCGCGCGGCCCTACGATCGGCCGCGAGCCCTGGTTGACCCACTGGCCGGCGGGGCCGACGACCACCGGCGGCTCCCAGGTGCGGCCGCCGTCGCGCGAGGCGACCAGCTCGATCCGGCCGGAGAGGGCGTCCGGCGTGAAGCGCGTGTAGGTGAGGTAGAGCTCGCCGGTCGCGGGGTCCACCCCCAGCCACTCCTTGTCCCACAGGCCCACCTTGCCCTGCACCGCCGTGTAGACCGTGTCCCACACGAACGCGCCGTCCCGGAAGCGGCCGCGGCCCACCGCGATCCCGGGGATGACGTCCCGCTGGTAGTAGTCGCCCTGGTAGTCGAGCACCATGGACGCCATGTAGAAGTTGCCGGCGTCGTCGCGCACCACGATCGGATCGCCCGTGAAGTAGACGGCGCGCCCGTAGTGCGGCAGCCCGCCCGCGTCCACCCAGGTGGCGCCGCCGTCGGTGGAGTAGCCGTAGGCGGTGATGCCCTCGAACGGGGTCCACAGGCCGAAGGTGTCGTTGAAGCCCACCAGCACGCACCCGTTCCACGCCGCCAGCGTGGCGCCCATCTGGTAGGAGAGCTGCGGGTAGGTGCGCTCGAAGTAGTTGTCCGAGTTGTTGACCACCGCGTTGGGGCCGACGCGCGGGCGGAGCGCGGGACGCCAGGGCCGCTGGTGCCCGAAGGGGAGGCGCTCCGCCTTGAGCTGCGGCGCCCCCTGCGCCTCGAGCCAGTCCTGGAAGGAGCCCGCGGTCTGGATGCGGCGCCGGAGCTGCCCCATGCCGGAGAGCAGGGATTCCGGGGGCCGGTCGTTGGAGCGGGCCGCGAAGACGTCTCGCGGAAGCGGTGCGTGCGGTGCCGCCGGGGGCGGTGGAGGGTCGTCGCCGACCTGCTCCGTCCGGGCAAGCCCCGCCCCGAGCAGGGGCAGCGCGATGAGGAGCATTTGGAGAGGCGCGTGGCGCACGAGTCTTCTCCGCAGTTGACGCGGGTCGCGTTCTCGGGGCGACGACCCGCTCATTGTCGCCCGGGACCGCGGGCCGCGCAAGGATCGCCTGGCATCGTTGACCCAGGCGCTACCGCCGCGTAGCGTCCTGCGTTCAGCCGGAGCAAACGCGTGCCCTCGTCAATGACCGAAGGCTTCCACCCCGTCCGCGTCCTCGCCGACGCGCGCCGCCTGCGCGAAGGGGACGGCGTGACGTTCCGCATCGTGCTCGACGGCGTCCAGCGCGATGCCTTCGCCGTGCGCTACAAGGGCGTCGCCTACGCCTACGTGAACGCCTGCCCCCACCAGTGGCTGCCGCTCGATTTCGGCGACGCCCACTTCTTCGACGACGCATACGACGCCATCGTCTGCTGCAATCACGGCGGGCGCTTCAAGCCGGAGAGCGGGGAGTGCGTGGAGGGGCCGCCGCTGGGGGGCCGCCTCACGCGGCTGGCGCTGGAGGAGCGCGAGGGGGCCTTGTGGTGCGTGGGGGTGATGGGGAGGGATTGAGCCAACGGGGCGGCCGGGGGCCGAATCATGGCGAGGACGGGATCATGCGCAGTTGAGGCGGTGACGCCGCGCACAACCTGGGCGCTCTGCGCCTGTCCCTGTAACAAGCGCCTCGGCGCCTTGGGCGCCCTCTGCTTGCGGCCCCGGAAGAACCGAGCTGCCTCCACGACCCTGTCGCTTCCCCGCCTGCTACAGGGGTTCATTTGCGGCTGGCTGTGGCACGACCGCCGCGCTGGAAGCGTGACCCGTGTTCCCCGCGCGGCTCGATCCGCGGAACCTGTCAACGAGTTTGAGACACGGGCTTCGTGAGTTTACTGAGTAACGG
>JBBIHL010000314.1:0-3983 GCA_037447075.1 Candidatus Eiseniibacteriota bacterium
ACGCGGATGCGCCTCCTCCCGAGAAAACCCGGCCAGGCGGCGACCACGCCGGCGCGCGGCCGCTCGCAGAAGACCGCCCCGGACCGCGCCGGTGCCGCGCTCTCCCGGGGGCGCTACTGGGCGGCCACGAGGCGCGGCCACGCTCCGCGGATCGAGCCGCTGTGGAAGCGAAGCGTCCCCTGAGCGAGCGCGGATCGCAGTGCCTCGGCGTTGCCGCGAAACAGTCCACCTGCCGAGTGGAGGACGGTGTCCCTTCGGCAGGGGTGCACAGAGGCCGGAGCGGCCGTCTGGAAACGGAGCGCACTGAGGCTACGGGGCTTTGGGCCGCGAGACTCGCGGGAAGCAGAGGGCGTTCGGGAGCAGCGGATCAGGGCGTGACGGCGGGCTTGGCAGCGGCCGCTTCGACCTCAGCCAGGGCGGCGGCGTAGCTCCAGGGCATCCAGCGGCCGGGTGCCGCGGCCACGCTCTGGCGGTGCCGCAGCAGCGCCACGAGGTACTCGAACGGGTCGGCGCCGCACTGCTCCGCCGTGTGGATCACGCTCATGTACAGGTCGCCGACCCGCGCCCCGTTCGGCGTCTTGTAGAAGAGCGAGTTCTTGCGGTGCAGGATCGCGCGCTTGAGCGCTCTCTCACAGGCGTTGTTGTCGAGCGGCGCTCCGGGGACGCGCAGGAACAGCGTCAGCGCCTCCCAGTGCCGCTGCATGTAGGCGATCGCGTCGCCGAGCGCGGAGTTGGGCTCGACCCGCCGCTCGTCGATCTGCGCCTGGAGCCACCCTTCGAGCTCCGCCATCACCGGAGCGCTGTGCTCCTGGTGATGGCGCAGCCGCTCCTCGGGCGACAGGCCCGCAGCGCGCGCCTGGGCGTCCTGCTCGTAGACCTTGCCCACGAGCTCGAGCACGTGGGCGACCTCGGCCGGGAAGCTCCCGACCACGTCCACGAAGTGCCGCCGGGCGTGCGCAAGGCAGTTGGCCACGATGGTCGCGAAGTCGCCGGGCGAGGTGTTGCGCGAGAGCGCGTCGCACATCTGGATCGGAGGTCCCAGGTCCTGGGAGCGCTGCTCGAGCACGCGAGCGAGATTCTCCCCGGCGTGGTTTCGCCCGGTGAAGAAGAGCACGATCTTGCGCTCGCCCACCGTGGCCACCACGCCCGAGGTGAACACCCCCGTGCGCTCGCTCTGGCCCTTGCGGATCTCCTCGCGGATCTCTTCGCCGAGCGCGAGCACGCGCGCCTTGGTGTCGTCGATGGAGAGGACCTCGCCCGCGGCCGCCTGCTCGACCAGCTCCCGCCACAGCGGCTCGATCGCCTCGGCGGCCGCCTCGACCACCTCCCACTGCGTCGCCGCAGGCAGCGGGATCTTGAGCTCCCGCCCCAGGCGCTCGAGCCGGTGGAAGGGGAGCCCCAGGCCGTAGCGCAACAGCGCGATCAGGGCCGCCGCCGTCTCGTCGTACTTCTCGGTGCCCACGCCCGGCGGCGCCCGTGCGATGAACACCTCGCCGCAGGCGTTGCAGCGCAACCGCTCCAGCTCGTAGACCGTGGCCCGAAGGGGGGCCACGCCGCGCACCCGCACAAGCACCGCCGGCTTCTTGCGGTAGACCTTGCCCCGCTGGCAGCTCGGGCAGCGCTCGCCGTGGCTGAGCGACTCGTGGGCGACCGCCACCTGCTCGGCCCCCCGATACGCACCGGCACCCGTGCGGCCGTGCCCCTTGCGCCGCTCACTCGCCGCCTCGTCCGCCGTGTCGCCGGTGGCGGCGCCGCTCCGTGCCTCGTCACCCGCGCGCTCGCTGTCGCTGGCGCCGGCGTCCACGCCCACGCCCGCGCCGCTGTCGCTCGCGGCACTCCCCGCGACGCTGCCGAGCACGTCGCGGGTCTTCTCCGAGCTCGCGCCGAACAGCAGCTTGCGCAGCCGCGCGATCGTCACCCCCTTTTGCTCGAGCTCCGCGGTCAGCCAGACCAGCGTGTCGACGGCCGCGCCCAGGAGCTCCGCGTCCGCGGCCTCGAGCGGCCCGCGCCGGGCGCGCTCGACGATCGCTCGCAGCACCTCGGGACGGATCTCGCGCCGCTTGGGCCCCGTGCCCGTGCGGTGCCGGCTCGCTCGCCTGCGGCCCTGCGGGCGGCTCATCGCGCCTCCCCCCCAAGCAGGGTGCGGAAACGCCGGTGGAGGCCGATCCCCCACACCTCCTTGATCGTGCGCGTCGGCCGCCGCGTCGGGGCATCCTTGCCACGGCCCGTCGTGCGGCCGAGCAGCGTCCAGTTGGCTGCCCGGTAGCACGTGCCCCGGTAGCGCGTCGGATCCACAAAGGTCTCGGCAAACCACACCGGGTGCCCGTAGACCGCCTGCCACTGGGCCGGGAGCATCCGCGTCATCCGGCCGAGCAGGTGCGAAGCGAGGTGCGCCACCTTGACCCACGGCAGGATCAGAAAGCGGCTGTTGTAGGCCACCAGGTGCAGCCTCTGCCGCCGCACCGCCGGCGACCAGCCGATGTGCCGATCGCGCGGGCCGAGGTGGCGCGGCGCCGAGCTCCACACGAAGCACGCAAGGGGCCGCCCCCCGCCCGTGTGCACCAGGAACTTGAGATGCTCGCCCACCGGCCGCGTGCTCGCCAGGTAGTGGTGGGCGTCGAGCAGCCCGTCCACGAGCGCCTCGTCCGCGGTCCGCCGCACCTGCGCGATGCGCAGCTCCCCGAGGTCGGCGAGCCGGGCGACGAGCGGCGTGCGGTCCACCTCGACCGGCGGCCGCAAACGACGGCGAAGCGGCGCGCGCGACGCCACCCAGCGCGGCGCCGGCAGCTCGATGGCCCCCCGGCGCTCGAGCTCGAGCAACAGCCCACGGCACACCGCGTCGCGCAACTCCCCGTTGGGCTGCACCCACCCGAAGGCCTCGCACACCGCCCGCGAGAGCCGTCGCCGGCTGAGCGATGGGTCCGAAGCGATGAGCTCGCGGATCCCCTCGACCTCGGCGGCCCCGACGCTGTGGCCGCGATATCGGAGCACCACCTCGTCCACGGAGCCGAGTTGAAGCAGAGTCGGCGTTAGAACGCAAGCCCCGCGCGTCCCCGTCTCTCATGCCGCCGGGGCGATGCGGCGCCAAGGCGGCGCGGCGCGCGTCGCCTCGGGATCCCCCGCCATCAGCAGCACCTGCAGCTCGTGCACCAAGAGCTCGCGTCGCACCTGACCTCCTCCGGCCGCTGGCCAGTAGCGAAAACGCCCCGTCGAAAGTCGCTTCTGCGCCAACCAAAAGCCCTGGCCGTCGTAGACCAAGAGCTTGACCGCCGTCCCGCGCCGGTTGCGAAACACGAACACCACCCCCGACATCGGATCCGCCAAGAGCCGCTCCCGGCACACGCGCGCCAGCCCGTCGATCCCGCACCGGAAGTCGACCGGCTCCACGGAGACGAGGATTCGCATCTGCGGCGTGAGCTGCAGCACCTCACCCCTCTCCGAGGAAGGCGCGCACCAGCGTCGCCACCTCGAGCCCGCCCGCCACGACGATCCGCATCCGGTCGCCGCGCGTGCTCGCCACCTCCACCGTGCTGCACAGCGCGGAGCTCATCTCGGCGGCGTCGATCTCCACGAAGCTCGCCACCGTAGTTCCCGCGTCGCCGGCCATGCCGGCCACGCGCCGGGCCAGTCGGGCGACGTCCAGGCGCAACGCCCGCGCCGTCTCCGCCGTCCCCCATTGCTGGGCTACGCCCGCCGCGCGCCTCCACAGCCGCTCCGGGATCCGGCGCCCGCGCCCGCCGAACCCGCGCCGCCAGCGCTCCAACTCGCCCCGCACCGCCGCCAGCTCCCTCTGCTTGCTGCTCCCTCCGGCCATCGCTGCCTCCTCGCGCTCCTGCGCGAGAGTAGCAACGGCCGCGACGCGCGATCATGCACGCTCACCGAAAGGACACGACCTCTGGAGAAGGGTCGAGGACGGAGCCGGGCTCGTGGTCGACTTCGGCCATTCACGCGAGTTCATGCTGCCGGTCAAGACCGTTCGCGAC
>JBBIHL010000314.1:3993-4244 GCA_037447075.1 Candidatus Eiseniibacteriota bacterium
AGCGGCTCGGAGGCGCCGTTCATTCTCAAGGTCCACTCGACACCGAGCCACCAGAGCTGGGGGCTCTCGAGGCAACGCCCGAGGAGCGGCTCGATTCCCGAGGCTCGATCGGCCACCGCGCGCTCCAGGAGGGGAGCGGCGAGAGTCCGCGCATCCTCGCGCTCGACGAGATGGTCCAGCCACTCCATGGGCGAGGTGACTTGCGACGCGATCTCTCGGCAGAGCCAGGGAAGCAGGTTCTCATGGCCGGG
>JBBIHL010000315.1:0-4232 GCA_037447075.1 Candidatus Eiseniibacteriota bacterium
CGGCATGGCCGCGACGGCCGGCGGGCAAGGTCCCCGAGGGGAAGAGCTGCCGCCACGCGGCGCCGCCCGCCAGGGGCAGCTCCCAGACCTCGTTCACGCTCCGCACCCCGTCGTAGCCGCACAGCACGAGCAGCCGGTTGCGGACCGGGTCGGCCACCATGGCGGCGTCGGTGAGCGTGGGGGGCGGAAGCCGGGTCCACGGGCCGTCCGCCGCCGGGGCCGCGGCGGCACAGCAGGCGGAGAGCGCGAGCGCGGGCAGCGCGGCCGAGCGGGGAGTCATGCCAAACCACCAGTATAGGCGTGGCGCGCGGGGCCGGCCAGCCGTGCGGGCGCGGGGACACCGGGCTTTGCCGCGGACCTCCCTGGTATACTGCTCCGCCATGAAGGCGCGCGCCTTCCCGCAGCCGGCGGCCGTGGCCATCGCTCTCGCCCTGGCGGCGCCGCTGCTTTCCTGCTCCCCGGCCGGCAGGCCGGGCGCCGAGGCCGCCGGCGCCGGCCCGCGCTACTTCGGCGACGTCACCCCGCCCCGGGAGGACGTCCTCACCTACAACAACGGGGCCGAGCCCGAGAGCTTCGACCCCGGCCTCATGTCGGGCCAGCCCGACGGCCGGATCGCCCGCATGATCTTCGAGGGGCTGGCGGTGCCCGATCCCGAGACGCTCGAGCCCGAGCCGGGCCAGGCCTACCGCTGGGAGACGACGCCCGACGGGCTCACCTACACCTTCCATCTGCGCCCCGGGCTGCGCTGGACCAACGGCGATCCGGTGACGGCGCGGGACTTCCGGTGGTCCTGGCTGCGGGTGCTCGATCCGCGCACCGGCTCGCGCTACGCCAGCCTGCTCTACCCGATCCACAGTGCCGAGCGCTTCAACCAGGGCGAGGTGGACTCCAGCCGGGTGGGCATCGCGGCCCCGGACGACAGCACCCTGGTGGTCACGCTGGAGAATCCCACCCCCTACTTCCTCTTCAGCGTCATGTTCTACACCTGCCTGCCCGTCCACCGCGCCACGGTGGAGCGCTACGGCGACCGCTGGGCCCGGCCCGAGCACATCGTGACCAACGGGCCCTTCCGCTGGGTGGAGTGGCGGCAGGGCGACAAGGTGGTGGTGGAGAAGAACCCGGACTACTGGGACGCCGCCCGGGTGAGGCTCCGGCGCGTCGTGGCCTACGCGGTCGAGGACCTCAACACCAGCGTGGACCTCTACAAGGCCGGCGTGCTGGACTGGAACCCGAGCGGCTACATCCCCTCGCCCTACATCCCCTACGTGCGCTCCTACGGCGACTTCCGCCACGGACGCTACCACGGCATCTACTTCTACTCGATCAACGTCAGTCGGCCGCCGCTCGACAACGTCTGGCTGCGGCGCGCGCTCAACTACGCGGTGGACCGCGAGGCCATCGCCCGCGACCTGCTGAAGGGAAGCCGCGACCCCTGGGGCGGCTTCACGCCCTCCGGCTATCCCGGCTACGAGAACCCCCCCGGCATCCCCTACGATCCGCGCAAGGCGCGCGAGTGCCTGGCGCGGGCGGGATACCCGGGCGGCAAGGGCCTGCGCCGGATCGAGATCCTCTTCAACACCAGCGAGGACCACCGCCGCATCGCCGAGGCGCTCCAGGCCATGTGGAAGCAGACCCTGGGCATCGCCGTGGAGCTGTCCAACCAGGAGTGGGGCTCGTACCTGCAGTCCACCGTGGCCCTGCAGTACGACGTGGCGCGCCGCTCCTGGATCGGGGACTACCTGGACCCCACCACGTTCCTGTTCCTGATGCGCAGCGGCGACGGCAACAACCGCACGGGCTGGGGCGATCCGGAATACGACCGGCTCATGCGCGAGAGCGAGCGCGAGCTGGACCCGGTGAAGCGCATGGCCATCCTGCGACGCGCCGAGACGATCGTGCTCGATCGCGGGCCGATCATCCCCGTCTACCACTACTCGACCAACGAGCTGGTGAAGCCCTACGTGCGCGGCATCTTCCAGACCGCCCTCGACACCCACCCCATGAAGGGCGTGTGGATCGACCGCGAATGGCGGCGCCGCGCCGAGCAGACCGCGGCGGCCGGGGCCGCCCCCGCCCGCGAGGCGCGCCGGTAGGTGTTCACGTTCATCCTGCGACGGCTCCTCATCATGATCCCCACGCTGTGGGCGATCGCCACCCTCACCTTCTTCATGATGCGCGCGGCGCCCGGCGGGCCGTTCCGCGCCGAGCGCGAGATCCCCACCGCCGCGCGCGCGGCCCTCGCCGCCAAGTACGGTCTCGACCGGCCGCTGGGGGAGCAGTACGTGGCCTACCTGCGGAACGTCGCGCGGCTGGACTTCGGTCCCTCCTACAAGTACCCCGGCCGCCAGGTGAGCGAGATCATCCGCGAGTCGTTCCCGGTCTCGGTCGAGCTGGGCGCCTGGGCGCTGCTCTTCGCCATCCTGGTCGGCGTCCCGATCGGCGTGGTCTCCGCGCTCCGGAAGAACTCGGCCCTCGACTTCTCGGCCATGGCCGCCGCCCTGGCCGGGGTCTCCGTCCCCAACTTCGTGCTGGGGCCGGCCCTGGTGCTGGGCTTCGCGCTCACGCTGTTCGTGCTGCCGCCCGCGCTGTGGGAGGGGCCGCAGAGCCGCATCCTGCCCGCGCTCACCCTCTCCACCGCCTACGTGGCCTACGTCGCCCGGCTCACCCGGGGCGGCATGCTCGAGACCCTGCGCCAGGACTACATCCGGACCGCCCGCGCCAAGGGGCTGCCCGAGGCGCGGGTGGTGGGCAAGCACGCCCTGAAGCTGGGGGTGCTGCCGGTGGTGACCTACCTGGGGCCGGCCACCGCGCGCATCGTGATGGGGTCGCTGGTGGTGGAGAAGATCTTCGCGGTGCCGGGCCTGGGCCGCCACCTGGTGAACGCGGCCTTCAACCGCGACTACACCCTGGTGCTGGGCGTCGTGCTGTTCTACGCGCTCTTCCTCATGGTCCTGAACCTCCTCGTGGACGTGGCCTACACCAGGCTGGACCCGCGCGTGGAGCTCGCGTGAGCGGCGCGTCCGCGCCGCAGCTCCCCGCCGGCGGCGAGGCGCGCTCGGCACGGCCCGAGAGCCCGTGGCAGGATGCGTGGCGGAGGCTGCGGCGCAACCGCATGGCCGTGGCCTCGGCCGTCTTCCTGGCGCTGCTCGGCCTGCTGGCCGCGGCGGCCGACGGGCTGCCCGGGCTGCCCGACCCCAACGCCCAGGACCTCGCCCTGGGCGCCTCGCCGCCTTCGGCCGCCCACTGGTTCGGCACCGACGACCTGGGCCGCGACGTGCTGTCGCGCACCGTGCACGGCGGCCAGATCTCGCTGCTCGTGGGGCTGCTCGGGACCCTGGTGAGCCTGGTGGTGGGCGTGTCGTACGGGGCGATCGCCGGCTACCTGGGCGGCCGCACCGACGAGGTGATGATGCGCCTGGTGGACATCCTCTACTCGCTCCCCTACATCTTCCTGGTCATCCTCCTGCTGGTCTTCATCGGCAAGAGCATCCTCATGCTGTTCGTGGCCCTGGGGCTCGTGCAGTGGCTGACCATGGCGCGCATCGTGCGCGGGCAGGTGCTCTCGCTCAAGCAGCAGAACTTCGTGGAGGCCGCGCGGGCCCTGGGCGCCAGCGACCGCGCCATCATCTTCCGCCACATTGTGCCGAACACGCTGGGACCGGTGATCGTCTACACCACGCTCTCGGTCCCGGCGGTGATCCTGCAGGAGGCGTTCCTCTCCTTCCTGGGCCTCGGCGTCCAGCCGCCCGACGCCTCGTGGGGCACGCTGGTCTCGGACGGGGCGCGGGTGCTGGCGCTGTTCCCCTGGCAGGTCGTCTTCCCGGGGCTGGCGCTCTCGCTCACCTTGTTCTGCTTCAACTTCCTGGGCGACGGCCTGCGCGACGCGCTGGACCCCCAGGAACGGGAGATGGCGGCGTGACGGATGCCCTGCAGCTCGCGCGTGCAGGCCGCGGGCTCATGAATAACCCGGGCTAGTCTTGATCGAGCAGAATGGCGAGTCCTTCGGGCGCGATGGGCTATGACTGGCGCGGCAGGACGCGCGAACGCGGGCCAAACCTTCAGTCCATGGAATGTGGCGTGTAGAGTCCGCGCCCCACGACTCCTCCAGCCGCGCCAGCCGCGGGCTGACCGAACGCGACGCCCTCTGGACGCTGCTCAATTGGTTGGGGCTAGCTAGCCTTGATTGTTCAAAACGTCATGCTGCACGGACGCCTCCCAGCGCCGCAGCCATG
>JBBIHL010000316.1:0-4221 GCA_037447075.1 Candidatus Eiseniibacteriota bacterium
GAGCAGCCAGGCCGGCCGCCCCTACGGCTCCGCCGCCGCCTCGCGTTCCCGGTGCACCAGCCGGTAGAGCGCGGGCAGCACCAGCAAGGTGAGCAGCGTGGAGGACACCACTCCCCCGATCACCACGGTGGCGAGCGGCCGCTGCACCTCGGCCCCGGTCCCGGTGGCCAGCGCCATGGGCACGAAGCCGAACGAGGCCACCAGCGCCGTCATCAGCACCGGGCGCAGCCGGGTGCCGCAGCCCTCGAGCAGCGCCGCGTCGAGCGGCATTCCCTGGGTCCGCAGGCGCCGGACGAAGGAGAGCATCACCAGGCCGTTGAGCACCGCCACCCCCGACAGCGCGATGAGGCCCACCGCCGCCGTGATCGAGAACGGCATGCCCCGGACCACCAGGGCGAACACCCCTCCGGTCACGGCCAGCGGGACCCCGGTGAAGACCAGCAGCGAGTCCTTGAGCGAGCCCAGCGCGGTGAACAGGAGCAGCAGGATGAGGAGCAGGACGAGGGGAACGGCCACGGCGAGACGCGCCCGCGCCGAGAGGATCTTCTCGAACTCCCCGCCCCAGGTGATCCAGTAGCCGGGCGGGACCGCGACCCGGTCGCGGACCCGGGCCCGGGCCTCGGCCACGAAGCTGCCGATGTCGCGGCCGCGGACGTTGCACTGGACCACCACGCGCCGCTTGCCCTCCTCGCGACTGATCTGGTTCGGGCCCTCCTCCAGCCGGATGCGGGCCACGGCGCCCAGCGGCACGAACTCGGTGCGCGATTCGGCGTGGGCCGCGGGGAGCGCCGCCGGAAGCAGCGAGCGCGGGCGGGCCTCGACCGGCACCGGCAGGTCGCCGAGGCCGCGCAGATCCCGGCGCAGCGGCTCCGGGAGCCGCACCACGATCGGGAAGCGCCGATCCCCCTCCAGGACCTCGCCGGCCTCCGTGCCGGCGAGGGCGGTGCGTACCACGTTCTGGACGTCCGCCACGTTGAGCCCGTAGCGGGCGGCGGCGGCGCGGTCCACGTCCACGGTCAGCGTGGGCAGGCCCGTCACCTGCTCCACCCGCACGTCGGCCGCGCCGCGCACCGAGCCCAGGACCGAGGCGATCCGCCCGGCGGTCGCGCGCATCACCTCCAGCTCGTCGCCGAACACCTTCACGGCGACGTCGCTCCGCACGCCGGCGATGAGTTCGTTGAAGCGCATCTCGATGGGCTGGGTGATCTCGTAGCTCTGGCCGGGGAGCTGGCGCAGGGCCTCCTCCATCTCGCGGACGAGCCGGGCCTTCGGCTTGCGGGGGTCGGGCCACGCCCGCCGCGGCTTGAGCATCACGAACGTGTCCCCCAGGTTGGGGGGCATCGGGTCGTTCGCCACCTCGTCGGTGCCCAGGCGAGAGAACACGTTGGCGACCTCCGGGAACCGCCGCAGCGCCGCCTCCACCCCGTGCTGCATCTCCACCGACTGCTGGAGGCTGGTTCCCGGGATGCGCAGCGCCTGGAAGAGGATGTCCCGCTCGTCCAGCCGGGGGACGAACTCGCTGCCCATGCGGCTCGCCACCAGCCCGGTGAGCAGGATCAGTCCGGCGGCGCCCCCCACCACCCACGCGCGGCGCCGCAGGGCCCAGCGCAACGCGGGGTCGTAGAGGCGCTTCGCCCCCCCGAGCGCCGCCCACTGGGAGTCGGCCACCCGGCCGCGCAGCAACAGCGCCACCATGGCCGGCACGAAGGTGAAGGCGAAGACCAGCGAGCCCGCCAGGGCCAGCAGGACCACGCCCGCCATGGGTCGGAACATCTTGCCCTCGATCCCGCCGAGCGTGAGGATGGGGAGGTAGACGGCCATGATGATCCCCACGCCGAAGAGCGTCGGGGGGGCCACCTCCGCCGCGGCGGCCATGGCCTCGTGCAGCCGCTCGCGAGCCTCCAGCAGTCGGCCCCGCTCCCGCTGCCGCTCGGCAAACCGCCGCACCATGTTCTCGACCATGACGACCGCGCCGTCCACGATGATGCCGAAGTCGATGGCGCCCAGGCTCAAGAGGTTGGCGCTGATCCGGTTCTGCACCATGCCGGTGACGGCGAAGAGCATCGAGAGCGGAATGACCAGGGCCACGATCAGGGCCGCGGTCAGGTTGCCGAGCAGCAGGAACAGCACAGCCACCACCAGCAGGGCCCCCTCGAGCAGGTTGGTCCGCACGGTCTCCAGCGTGGCCTCCACCAGCTTGGTGCGCGTGTAGACCAGCTTCGCGGAGACCCCGGGCGGCAGGGTCCGGCCGACCTCCCGGAGCCGCCCTTCCACCCGCTCGGCCACGGTCCGGCTGTTCTCACCGATGAGCATGAAGGCGGTCCCCAGCACGACCTCGGCGCCGTTCTCGGTGGCGGCGCCGGAGCGCAGCTCCTTCCCCGGCCCCACGGTCGCGACGTCGTGGACGTGGATCGGCACTCCCTGCCGGGACGCCACCACCACGTTCTCGATCTCCTGCGGGGTCTGGATGCGCCCGGTGGTGCGCACCAGGTACTGCTCGCCCTTGTGCTCCAGGTAGCCGCCGCCCGCGGCCCGGTTGTTGGCCTCGAGCGCCCCGAGCAGGTCGTGGAAGCTGAGGCCGTAGGCCTGGAGCCGGCGCGGGTCGGGGGTGACGTGATACTGCTTGCGGTAGCCGCCGATCGAGTTGATCTCGGTCACCCCCGGCACGGTGCGCAGCTGGGGCTTGACGACCCAGTCCTGGAGCTCGCGCAGGTCGGTCGCGGTGTAGGGGGTGCCGTCCGCCTTGCGGGCCCCGGGGCCGGCCTCCACCGTCCACATCACGATCTCCCCCAGGCCGGTGGCGATGGGCCCGAGCTTCGGCTCCCCCAGCCCCGGGGCCAGGCTCTCGCGCGCCTGCTGCAGCCGCTCGCTCGCCAGCTGGCGCGCGAAGTAGATGTTGGTCCCGTCGCGGAACACGACCGTGACCTGGGAGAGGCCGTAGCGCGACAGCGAGCGCACCTGCTCGACGCCGGGGAGGCCGGCCATCGCGCTCTCGATGGGGAACGTCACCTGCCTTTCGACCTCCACCGGCGAGAGGGCCTCGACCACCGTGTTGATCTGCACCTGGACGTTGGTGATGTCGGGCACGGCGTCAATGGGAAGGCGGTGGAAGTTGTAGAGCCCCAGCGCCGCAGCCGCCGCACTGGCCACCACCACCACCCAGCGCTGGCGGATGGAGAGGCTCAAGATCCGCTCCAGCACCGGACGGCCGGCAGGAGCACCGAGGGAGGCATCAGTGCCCATGCTCCGCCTCCCCCTTCCCCAGCTCGGACTTGAGCACGAAGGCGCCGGCCACGACCACCGAGTCGCCGGCGGCGACCCCGTCCAGGATCTCCGTCAGCCGCCCGTCCGAGCGCCCGGCGCGCACGGGCCGGAGCTCGAACCGCGCCCCTTCCGCCCGGAACACGGCCGGGCCTTCGGCCGTTCGCACGATGGCGTCCTCCGGAACGGCGACCGGGACCTGGACGCGGTCGAGCGTCACGCGGGCGGTCACGAACAGGCCCGGCTGCCAGCGCCCGTCGGGGTTGGGCAGCACCACGCGCGCCCTCGACACGCGGGTGTCCTGCTCGAGCAGCGGACCCACGTAGCGGATGGTCCCGGTCGCCTCCAGCTCCGGCCGGTTCTGCGCCGTGACGGTGACCGCCATCCCGGCCCGGACGCGGCCCGCGTGCTGCGGGTAGATGGAGAAGTCCACCCGCAACGACGAGAGATCGGCCAGGGTGAGCAGCACCGTCTCGTGGTCCACCGCCTGGCCCGTCACCGCCGGGCGGGCGATCACGGTACCGGGCATGGACGAGGCGATCTCGTAGTCGGTGAGGCTCTCGTTGCTCTGGACCACGGCGACGACCTCGTCCTTCTCCACGGGGTCGCCGATGCGCTTGCGGATCTCGCGCACCACACCCGGGTAGCGTGGCCGCACCTCCAGTACGCGCTCCGCGTCGAGGTGAACCTCGCCCGGGGCCTCGATCGTCACGGCCAGGCGGCCCGGGCCGGCCACGCCCGTGCGGATCCCCGCGTTGCGGACCGCTTCGGGCGAAAGCTCCACGGCCCGCCCCGCGGCGAGCTCGTCGTGCCGGCCCTGGTCGTGGGACTCCGCGCCATGCTCCTCGGCCTCGCCGGGGGGCCGCGAGCAACCCGGGGCGAGCGCGGCCGCGACGAGGACGAGCACGGCGGCCCAGCGGGCGCCGCTCCCCATGCCGCTCATCGCCCCACCCCCTGGTC
>JBBIHL010000317.1:0-3865 GCA_037447075.1 Candidatus Eiseniibacteriota bacterium
GCGCGCGATGTCGCGTCGCACGCGCCAGCCCCGTCCGCCCAGCCGGTCCACCGCCGCATAGGCGCGGACGCGCGCCGACTCCACGTCCTGGTCGCGCGCCACCACGTGGAGCGCGCGCCCGCCGCGGACCCGCCAGGTGTCGCGGGCGCGCTCCGTGCCGGCGTGGAACAGGTGGATCCCCGGCTCCGCCTCGAGCGCCTCCAGCCCCTCGATAATGCCCGCCCCCCCCAGGCGGTCGGGGTAGCCCTGGTCCGCCACCACCACCCCCACGGCCGCGCCCCGGGAGCGCAGGTGGCGCGGGCCCTCGACACACCCCTGCGCGGCGGCGAGCAGCGCGAGCGCCAGGCTCTCCTCGATCAGCGGCAGGACCACCTCGGTCTCCGGATCCCCCAGCCGGCAGTTGAACTCCAGGACGCGCGGCCCGGCCGCGGTGAGCATCAGCCCGCAGTAGAGCGCCCCGCGATAGTCGAGCCCGCGCGCCCGCAGCCGCGCCAGGGTGGGCTCGACCACCTCGCGGCCCAGACGCTCATGGAGCGCCGCGTCCACGCTCGCCGACGGGGCGAACGCACCCATGCCGCCGGTGTTGGGTCCCTGGTCGCCGTCGAAGGCTCGCTTGTAGTCACGGGCTGCTGGCAGCACGCGATAGCGCTCGCCGTCGGTGAGCACCATGAGCGACGCCTCCTCGCCCGCGAGGCACTCCTCGCGCAGCAGCCGGCGCCCGGCCGGGCCCAGGCGGCCCTCCACCATCACGGCGCGCACGAAGGCCTCGGCCTGGTCGCGCGTGCCGGCCACGCAGACGCCCTTGCCCGCCGCCAGGCCGTCGGCCTTGAGCACGACAGGGTAGCGGAGCCGCTCGAGCTCGGCCAGCGCGCGGCCCGCATCCTCCCAGAGCACGGCCGCCGCGGTGGGGACGCCGGCCTCGAGCATGAGCTGCTTGGCGAACCACTTGCTGGATTCCAGCTGCGCCCCGGCGGCCCCCGGTCCGAACACCGGAACGCTCCGGCGCAGCACGTCCGCGACCCCCGCCGCCAGCGGGGCCTCGGGGCCGATGACCACGAGCCCGATCCCGTGCGCGCGCACCGCCTCGGCCAGGGCGGCGCCGTCCTCGGCACGCGCGTCCACCCGCGCGAAACGGCCGGCCATGCCGTCGTTGCCCGGCGCCACCCACACGCGCTCGACCTCGGAATCCCGGGCCAGGCGCCAGGCCAGCGCGTGCTCGCGCCCTCCGGAACCGACGACCAGGATGCGTAGTGAGCCCGCCATGCGCCGCACTCTAGACAAGCGTGCGGAGGGGGTCAACGCGCGAGGGGCGGAGCCCCGAGGCCCGGGAGCGCGATGCCACCACCCCGCCCGCCGCGCCGCCCCCGGAGTCGCTACCGGCCCGCGCTCGCCCTCAGCTCCTGCTCGAGCAGGCCGCGCACCGTCTGCGGGTCGGCGCGACCCTCGGCCTTCTTCATCACCTGGCCCACCAGGAACCCGAGCGTCTGGGTCTTGCCGCCCAGGTATTGCCGCGCCGGCCCGGAGTTCTCGGCGATCACCTGCTGCACCAGGGGGCGCAGGTCGTCGGCCGAGGTCGTCACCCGATGCGCGACGAACAGCGGCTCGGGGTCCGCCCCGGTCGCCGCGATCTCCTCGAGGATCGCCTTCCCGCCGGCGGCGGTGACCACCCCCGACTGGACCGCGGCGATGACCTTCGCCAACGCCTCGGGTGGGACCCGCCGGGCCCACTCCGCGACCGGGAGGTTGCCGGCCTTCATGTGCCGGAGCGCCTCGCCCATGATCCAGTTGCTGGCCTTCTTCGGCTCCACCCGCGCCGCCGTCGCCTCGAAGTAGTCGGCCAGCTCGGGCGACTCGCACAGTACCGCGGCGTCGTAGCCGGGCAGGGCGTAGCGGGCTTCCAGGCGCGCGCGGCGTTCCCACGGCAGCTCCGGCATCCGCGCCCGCACGTCCGCCACCCACTCGGCCGCCACCACCAGCACCGGCAGGTCGGGCTCGGGGAAGTAGCGGTAGTCGTGCGCGTACTCCTTGGAGCGCATCACCGCCAGCTTGTCGTGGTCCGCGTCGTAGAGCAGGGTGGCCTGCTCCACGGCGCCCCCGCCCTCGAGCAGCGCCCGCTGGCGGGCGATCTCGGCGGTGAGGCCCCTCTCCACCCCCTTGATCGAGTTCAGGTTCTTGATCTCGGTCTTGGTGCCGAAGCCCTCGTGTCCGGCCGGGCGCAGACTCACGTTGGCGTCGCAGCGCAGGTGCCCCTTCTCCATGTCGCCGTCCGAGATGCCCAGCCAGCGCACCAGGCGGCGCAGCTCGGTGAGGAACGCGGCGCACTCCGCGGGCGCGCGGAACACCGGGCGGGTGACCAGCTCGAGCAGCGGAACCCCCGCCCGGTTGAAGTCCACGCGCGAGATGCGCCGGTCGCCCAGCCGCTCGGGATGGAAGGACTTCCCCGTGTCTTCCTCGACGTGGATGCGGATCAGCTCGAAGCGCCGCAGCTCCCCGCCGATCGGCACGGGCAGGGCCCCTCCCTCGCACAGCGGCCGGTCGTACTGGGAGATCTGGTAGTTCTTCGGCATGTCCGGGTAGAAGTAGTTCTTGCGGGCAAACACGCTCTCCTCCCGGATGCGACACTCCAGGGCCGCCCCCAGGCGGAGGGCGCACTCGACCGCGGCGCGATTGGTCCGGGGCAGCGCTCCGGGCAGGCCCAGGCAGACCGGGCAAACGTTGGTGTTGGGGGCGGCACCGAACTCCGCCGGGCAGTCGCAGAACATCTTGCTGCGCGTGGAGAGCTGGATGTGGCACTCCAGCCCGATCACCGCTTCGTAGGCCACGTGAACTCCGTCGAGTGCTCGCGCGGAAGCAGCGCCCGCTCGCCGCGCACTTCCAGCGCCCGCCCGGCGCGAAGCAGCACGGGCTCGCTGTCTTCGGGGCCCAGCAGCTGCACGCCCACCGGGAGGCCGCCGCGGCTCTGGCCCGCGGGGACGCTCAGCCCTGGGATGCCCGCGAGGTTGGCGCCGATCGTGAAGATGTCGCTCAGGTACATGGCCAGCGGGTCCTCGGTCTTCTCGCCGAGCCGGAACGGCAGCGAGGGCGAGGCCGGGATGAGCATGAGGTCGCAGCGATCGAAGGCCGACCGGTACTCCCGGCGGATGCGGGTGCGGGCCCGCTGGGCCTTGAGGTAGTAGGCGTCGTAGTAGCCGGCCGACAGGGCGTAGGTCCCGAGCAGGATGCGGCGCTGGACCTCGGGGCCGAAGCCCGCGCTCCGGGTGCGGGTGTAGAGGCTCCGTACGTCGGGGCTCGCGGCGTCGCGGAAGCCGTAGCGTACCCCGTCGAAGCGCGCCAGGTTCGAGCTGGCCTCGGCGGTGGCGACCAGGTAGTAGGCGGCCACCGAGTACTCGCCGGGCAGGAAGTCGAGCCGGACGCGCTCCGCCCCGGCGCGCTCCAGCCAGTCCGCCGCGCGTTCCAGGCCCTCGATCACCTCGCCCTCCACCCCCTCCTGCCACAGGTTGGCCGGCCAGCCGAAGCGCAGTCCGTCCACGCCCCCGTCCCAACCCGACACGTCCGGGGCCGGGGAGAGCCGGGTGGTGGCGTCGTAGGGATCGGGGCCGGCCAGCAGCCCATAGGCGAGCGCCACGTCGCCCGCGTGGCGCGCGAAGATCCCCACCTGGTCCAGCGACGAGCCGAACGCCACCAGCCCGTAGCGCGAGAGCCGCCCGTAGGTGGGCTTGAGGCCGAACACGCCGCAGAACGCCGCGGGCTGGCGCACCGAGCCGCCGGTGTCGGAGCCCAGGCCCAGCGGCGCCAGCCCGTAGGCCACCGCGGCCGCCGGACCGCCGCTGGAGCCTCCGGGGACCCGCTCGAGGTCGAAGGGATT
>JBBIHL010000317.1:3899-4161 GCA_037447075.1 Candidatus Eiseniibacteriota bacterium
TCGGTGGAGGAACCCATGGCGAACTCGTCCATGTTCCCCTTGGCGGTCACCACCGCTCCGGCGGCCCGCAGCCGGCGGACCACCGTCGCGTCGTAGGGCGGCCGGTAGCCGGCCAGGATGCGCGACGCGCAGGTGGTGAGGTAGTCGGTGGTGCAGATGTTGTCCTTGACCACCACCGGCACGCCGCGCAGCGGGCCCGCGGCCGCTTCGCGCGCGGCGCGGGCGCGCGCCTCCGGGTTGGCATGGGCCACCGCGTGCACCT
>JBBIHL010000318.1:0-4112 GCA_037447075.1 Candidatus Eiseniibacteriota bacterium
GCGCTTGAGCCAGACCAGGGTGTCGAGCACCGGCGCGAGCTCGGCGAAGCAGAGCTTCTTGTAGAAGTCCTCGGTGAACGCCTTGAGATCGACGTTGGCGGCGTCCATCGCGGCGTAGAAGTCGGGGCGCGCCTTGTCGGTGATGTAGCCGGCGGTGACCGCCACGGTCTTCAGTCCCCGCTCGTGCGCCGCCATCGCGCAGTCCACGGCGTACTCGGCGAAGATGACCGGGTCGTTGTAGGTGAAGGCGACGCTGCGGCAGCCGGCCTCCGCCGCGGCGGACGCCACCGCCTCGGGCGAGGCCCGATCGGTGAGGCGGTCGTCCGCGCGCGCCTTGGAGATGTCCCAGTTCTGGCAGAAGCGGCACCCCAGGTTGCAGCCCGCGGTGCCGAAGGACAGCACGCTGGTGCCCGGGTAGAAGTGGTTGAGCGGCTTCTTCTCGATGGGATCCACGCAGAAGCCGGACGCGCGGCCGTAGCTGGCCAGCGCGATCCCGCCGCCCAGGGCCTGGCGCACGAAGCAGAAGCCGCGCTGGCCCGGGTGGAGCTTGCAGGCGCGCGGGCACAGGTCGCACTGCACGCGGCCGTCTTCCAGCGCGTGCCACCAATCCCCCATCACCACTCCGGGGGCGAGGAACTGCCGGGTCGGGGCTTCCATCCTTCGGCTTCGCGCGCGCGGCGCGCCTCCGGCGAGCAGGATAGCACTCCTCGCCCCGGGCGACGCCGCGTCGAAGCGTCCCACGGCGCTCATGCCGCGAGTGACCCCTGCCGATAACGCTCGCCGAGGTGGGATTCGCGATGGTGAGCCAGTCCCCCGCCACCCCCGCCCACCACTGGCCACTCGACCGTTTCCCTGGAGGTAACCGTGCACCCCCTTCGATCCATCCCCCGCCACATCGCCCACGCGACCTGTCTGGCAGCGCTCACCCTGGCCTTCGCCGGCTGCAGCAAGAGCCCGAGCCGGCCTGGAGCGTCCACCCCACCGGGCGGAACGGGCACCAACACGCTGCTCGTGACCGCCGACGTGGCGGGCAGCGATGTTGCGCCCGGGGTGTTCTCCACGGACCTGACCGTGAGCGTGTCGGACACGACGGGTGCACCCGTCTCCGGCGCCACCGTCCAGTTCATGACGCCCACCGGAGCCGTCGCCCTGCCCGAGGACGGCGCCACCCCGGGCACCTACCGCACCTCGCGCAGCGGCTACGCCATGGGCACCTACACGCTGGACGTCACCCGCGGCGCCGACCGCGTGTCCGGAGCGTGGGTCGTCGCTCCGGACGTGCACACCATCACCGCCCCGGCGCCCAACGACACCATCCCTGCGACCAGCCCGCTGGGGGTGAGCTGGAACCGCGTGAGCATCGCCCAGGAGGCCTTGATCGAGTCGCGCGACTACCAGAGCGCGGCCGAGCCCGACGACGGCACGAGCCAGGTCCCACCCAGCGGCAACCCGGCGCGGGCCGACCAGCGCATCAGGGTCTTCCGCCTGAACCGCACGCTGATCACCGGCGGCCGCCCCGGCTCCGAGCTCGAGGCCACCATCCGCAACTCGGTGGACCCGGTGGTCGCGATCTGACGGCCCGGGCCATCTGACCCACCCGCAGGCTCTCCGCGCCGTGATTCTCCCCGGCGCGGAGGCGCGGGGGCCGGGGCAGCCGGGAGGTTCCGGTTGCGTTCCGCGACGCTCGTCGTGGCGGTTTGCAGCCGGGGCCGCCGGCGCGCGTTCCCTCCTTCACGGGTCCAGCCGCCATACCGGAGCGGACATCCGCGCCGGCCGTCGCAGTTCGCGGATGCGGCCGCCGAGTCTCGCCTTCTGCATCGGCGCTCGAACGGCCGCCCTCGGGGCATGGTCCATGCCTCTCAGTATCAGTGGCCAGTCCACCTATTGCCCCGAGGACCCAGGCCCCCGCCGTAAGGGACGCCGCGTGGCGACCACCAGGGAAGGCCAACCCTGGAGGATGTGATGCGCTTGCCCGTCATGGTGCGCGTCGCAGCGCTCTACGCCCTCGCCGGGCTGGCCGTGTTCTTGGGCTGCGGCCGCGTGCCCACCCAGCCGACCCCCGAGGCGCCGCAGGGCTACGCGAATCCGCAGTTCGTCCGAGTTCCTTCCCCCGGCGCCGGAGAATCCTTCGGCGTCTCCGGCAGCCAGTCGCTGTCCGGCACCGCTCAGATTGACGGCGCCGTTGGCGGCTCGCTGACCGTGGGCCGGTTCACGGTCACGGTCCCGGCCGGGGCCTACAATGGCCCGGCGACCGTCACCATCTCGGCGCCGGACAGCACCGTGCTCCAGTGCAACCTCGCGATCTCGCCCGGGAACATCGACCGGTTCGTCGTGCCCGTCACCTTGAGCACGAGCTGCGCGGGCATCCCGGGCCTGGACCTCTCGGGCCTCCAGACCCTGTGGCGCAACCCCGCGGACGGCCTGTGGTACCCCGAGGCCACTTCCGCGAATGTCCTGGCGGCGACCGTCAACACCCCCCTGGGTCACTTCTCGAGCTACGGCGTGGCCGACACCAACATCGGGAAGTCCGGCTGGTGATGGTCCGGCGCAAGTCCACGCTCGTCCCCGGCTGTATCGCTCTCGTCGCAGGTAGGAACCCGCGCTGCCTCACGAAGGCCGGTACCTCATGCGCGCAAGAAAGCATCTCCTCAACTTCCTGATCGCCGCCGTCTTACTGGCGGCGCTGGCCTGGACCGCCAGTGGCCTGGACCTGCGGGCCACGGACCGCATAGCCGTGCTCTTCTGGCTGGCCCTGTGCGTCGGCGCCGAGTGCCTGTGGATCCGCACTCCGGGCGGTCTCGCCACCATCAGCATGGCCTCGTGCGCCCACTTCGCGGCGCTGCTCACGCTCTCCCGACCCGAAGCGATGGCGGTGGCCGGGCTCGGCAGCGCGGTCGCGGAGCTGTTCGTGCTCCGCAAGCACTGGACCCGGGTGGTCTACAACGCGTCGCAGGTGGCCTGCGCGGTGGGGATCGCGCGGGGCTTCCTCGACGCCACCGCGGGACCCGGCGTGCTGGCCTCGGGGGCGCTGGCCCCCATGCACCTCCTGGCGCTCGGGGTCGCCGCGACCCTCTACTTCCTCGCCAATCACGGTGCCACGTCCCTGGCGGTGGCTCTGGACCAGGGCCGCTCGATCGCGGACGTGTGGAACGAGAACTTTGGCCTCCGCTACGAGGTCTTCTCCTCGACCGCGCTCTTCTGCCTGGGCGTGCTCCTCGCCATCCAGTACCAGATCGCCGGAAGCCTGGGCGTCATCCCTCTCATCATTCCCGTGCTGCTGGCCAAGGACGGATACGACCGCTTCCTGGCCTCGCTGACGAGGAAGACGCCCGCAGGCGAGAGCCGGTCGCGGCGTCCATTCGAACGGGACCCGGCGAAGGCGGCGTAGCCCGGCCCCTCGGAATCGGTTGCCCGGGCTAGGGGCCCTCCGCTTCCCCCGGCCCCGCGGGTAGTCCTGGACTCGCGGAATCCTCCTTCAGCTTGGCCCTTCCGGCGCCGATAACCGAACCGGCGCTTGCCCACGTGGCTATCGCAGGGCGCTTGGATGCTGCCCTGGGACCACGGGGGCGCTCGGTCCGCCACGTGCCGGCGCAGCCGCAGGGTGCCCCGTCACGAACAGGCCGCTCCCGGCAGCCGCTGTGGCTGCGGCGCGCGGCTCGGCAACCTCAACCCGGAGGGTCTAGATGCGAATCGTCAAGTGGAGTTCGCTGGTGCTGTTGGCCGCTGCGCTGGTCCTGGCGCCCGGTGTGGCTTCAGCCGGCACGGTCGGCGGCGAGGTGTTCGGCGCGATCAACACCTACAACATGAGCGACGTGAACGACGCGGTTGATGCCGCGAACACCCTGGGCGCCAACTTCGACGAGGTCTCGAACGGGGTCACGGGCGGGCTCGGGGTACGCATCTGGGCCAACCCGAACTGGATGATCTCGGCGACCTGGGAGCCGTTGTTCCTCGAGACCAAGAGCAGCGCGACGAGCGAGACCTGGAACGTGGACGCCAACTCGTTCCAGTTCGGTGCCACCTACTTCATCCCGACCACCAGGATGACCCAGTGGAAGTATGGTATCGGGGCGGGCGTCGGGATCTACACCCTGTCCGGAGAGACCACCGAT
>JBBIHL010000319.1:0-1393 GCA_037447075.1 Candidatus Eiseniibacteriota bacterium
GTTGCGGGGCTCACTTCGGAGGGGGCCCGGGCCTTGCGCCGTCAGGCGAAGGCGCCGAGCCGGTAGTAGTCCTCGCCGCTCAGGTTGAGGGCGAAGCGCTCCGCCTCGGCCACGTGGGCCGCGCGCAGCAGGTCGAGCGCCGCCGCCGCGCGCGCGGGCGGCAGGCGCAGGCGCCGCCCCAGCCGCGCCGGCGACCAGGCGCGGGGGGCGCTCTCGAGCAGGATGCCCAGGCACGCCAGCGCATCCCGGTAGCCGGGCGCGAGCGGCTCGTCCTTGAGCGCGGCGCGCAGCGTCTCGAGCGCGAGCAGCGCCGCAAGACCGCCGGCGGCGTGGTCGGTGCATTCCACGAACACGTCGCTGCGGATCGGGGGATTGAGCCGCGCACAGGTGACCCCGCTCAGGCGCCGGCTGCCCTGCAGGTGGCTCAGCATCTCGATGATGACGTGCTCGAGCAGGTGGGCGCGGTTGGCGCTCGGGTCGCCGTCCACCAGCCGCACGCCGCCGGGCGGCAGCGCCCCCGCGTTCCCGTGGGCGGGCCCGCGGCACTGGTGGCGCGCGAGCCCCGGGAAGCACTCGACCAGGCGTTCCAGCGCCCGGGCGTCGGAGGCGTCGGCGTCATCCCCGACGTCCACCGTGAGGCGGAGCTTGGGGCGGCCGGGCACGAACGCGGGATTGAAGGGCTCGACTTCCGCGAACGCGCCGAAGCTCAGCGATTGCAGCTCGATCACCGCCGGTTCCCCGTGGTCCCTTCGCCCGCCGGGCGGGGAGGCCCCAACGAACGTCGCGCGGGAGGGCGCCCCTGACGGCCCTGCCCGCGCGGCGCTCCGTTCCTCAGGTCTTCTCGAAGATCGTGTCCTCCAGGTCGAGAGTCCCCTGCAACACCACCCGGTACTCGCCGGTCTCCCAGTTGTAGGACTCGACCTTGGCCTTGGCCGCCACCGAGCTGTTCAGCACTTCCTTGAGTCCGGTGCACAGGGCGGCCGGCGACACCGGCGCCCGCTCGATCGCGTGCAGGTTGTTGGGCCTGATCCTTGGCATCTGCATCACCACCTTGGGGCTCTGGCCCTACGGGCCTATCCCTCGTCGAACTTGGTCTCCTCCTTGTCAATCGTGCCCTGCAGCACGATCCGGTACTCCCCGGTCTCCTGGTTGAGCAGCTCCACCTTGGCCCGGGCGTTGATCGAGCTCAAGATCATCTCGTTGATCTTGTTGCGCAGGGATGCGGGCGACGTGGGGGCGCGCTCGATCGTGTTGAGGTCGTGAATGCGGAAGCGCGGCATTCTGATTCACCTCCCTTCCTTGGGTTGTCACCGGGCGGGGCGCTCCGCAGGGGCTCGGAGGAGCCACGCCCGGCCGCGCGGGCTGGCGCCCCGACCCGCTCAGGGCTTCGAGC
>JBBIHL010000319.1:1415-2774 GCA_037447075.1 Candidatus Eiseniibacteriota bacterium
GGTCCAGCCCGCCGGCATCTCCACCGTTGCAGGCGAAGATCAGCCGGTAGGGGTGCGAAGCGGCGGCGCCCGGCGGGGCCGGAGCCGCTTCCACCGGCGACTTCCCCGCGGTTGCGAGGGCCGGCACCGAGGGTTGCGCCGCCTGAACCGCTGGCGCGTCTTTCCTTTCCCTGGTTGACGCCTTCGCGGTTCTGCTGCGCGTGATCGTGTGGCTCATGAGATTCACCTCCCGGTCCGGCCCTCGGCTCGATCCGCTAGCCGAACCTCCAGAAGCTCTCGGGCGCGGGGGCCGGCGCGGCCTCCTCCGTCCGCGGTGCCGGCACCGATGCCTCCGGCGCCTGCTCTCCGTCGGCCTGTGCCGGGCGCCCGCCGTCCGGAGGGCGCCCCAGCTGGGCGAGCAGCCACCGCCTCTCGGTCTCGCTCAGCTGCCGCGGCTCCTTCGCGGCCGCCGGCGGGCCCGGCTTGAGGCCGTCTCCGTCCGGCAGCGGCTCACCGGTGCGGCGGCGCGGCTCCACGTACGGCTCCTTCGCTCACAGCGGGCGAGAGCGCACGAAAACAAAACGGCCCCGGGCGCAATGCTCCGCACCAGGGACCTTTCCGCCCCCACAGCGTACCGCATCCGGTGGGGACTCCACACCAGCCTCCATGCTCGAACCACTCCTTCATCGGCAGGGTAGGCCGCGAGCCGGCCGCTGTCAACGGGGCAATCTCGGGGGCCACGCGGGAGGGGGCCGCCTCTCAATCCGGCCTTGGGGAATGTCCGCCGATGCCGCATCATGCCCGCCCACCGGCCGCGCCACCGCAAGGCTTCGCGGAGGTTCCGTGCACATCCTGGAGTGGGCCCGGCGCCACGCCGCGGGCCAGCGACCCGGCAACGCGATCTCCGACCTGATGGTCGGGGCCGCCGAAGCGGACGTCTCCCGCGAGCGCGGCCTGCCGCCGGCCACGGTCGCCGCCATCCGCAGCTACTACGACTCGCTCGAGCCCCTGCCCCGGGTGTGCGACGGCACCGCCTGCCACTTCGCGGGACACGCCGCGCTGGCCGAGCGCGTTGCGGCGCGCGGGAAGGCGGGCGAGGTGCGCTGCCTGGGGCACTGCTACGACGCCCCCGCCGTCTGGATCGCCGACGCCGTCTGCGGCGCCGGCGAGCGGCGCGCCCTCGAGGCCTGGCTGGACGCGCGCGGGGCGAGCGCGACGCCGCGGGCCGCCACCAGCGTGATCCCGCGCCGCACCCTGGTGGAGCCGACCGTCATCCTGCGCAACGTGCTCGACGCCTCGTGCGGGCTGAACCAGGCGGACTACGACCTGCCCGACGGCGAGGCCATCCTGGCGGCCGTCGAGGCCACGGGCCTGCGCGGG
>JBBIHL010000319.1:2810-4109 GCA_037447075.1 Candidatus Eiseniibacteriota bacterium
CGGCGCCGCGTTCCCCACCGCGGCCAAGTGGAAGGCGGCGCGCGACACCCCCGCCCCCGAGCGCTACGTGGTGGCGAACGGCGACGAGGGCGACCCGGGCTCCTTCGGCGACCGCCTGCTGCTCGAGGAGGACCCGCACGCGGTGCTGGCCGGCATGGTGGCGTGCGCGCGGGCGATCGGCGCCCGCCGCGGCGTGGTCTACAGCCGCGCCGAGTACCCGCGCGCCCGGGCGGTGATGCGCGAGGCCGTCGCGGCGGCGCGGCGCGCGGGCCGGCTGGGCGAGGCGTTCGACGCGGAGGTGGTGTCCGGCGCGGGCTCCTACATCTGCGGCGAGGAGACCGCCCTGCTGCGCTCCATCGAGGGCCTGCGCGGCGAGCCGCGCCCCAAGCCGCCCTTCCCCTCGGAGTCGGGGCTCCACGGCCGGCCCACCGTGGTGCAGAACGTGGAGACGCTGGCGGCGGTGCCGTGGATCGTGCGCACGGGACGGGGCGCGGGCACCAAGGTGGTGAGCCTCTCGGGCGCGCTGCGCTGGAGGGGCGTGGTCGAGGTGGCGCTGGGCACGCCGCTGCGCCGCATCCTGCAGGAGGCGGGCGAGGGGCCGCCGCCGGGGCGGCGCTGGAAGATGGCGCTGGTGGGCGGGCCCATGGGGCGGGTGCTGCCCGAGAGCGAGTTCGACACCCCGCTCTCCTATCAGACGCTGCCCGGCATGGGCCACGCGGGCGTCGTGGTGCTCGACGACACGGTGACGCCGCGCGCCCTCGCCGAGCACCTGTTCCGCTTCGCCCGGGCCGAGTCGTGCGGCACCTGCACCCCCTGCCGGGTGGGCACGGCCCAGCTCCACCGCCTGCGCGAGCGCGGCGCGCTGGAGCGCCTGCTCGACACGCTCGAGGCCGGGAGCCTGTGCGGCTTCGGCCAGGGCGTGCCGCGCCCGATCCGGGACCTGCTCGAGCACTTCGGCGACGAGGTGCTCGCATGATCGCGGTTGACGGCCGGCCGGTCCCCGCCCGCGGCACGGTGCTCGACGCCTGCCGCGCCGCCGGGGCGAGCGTGCCCGCCTTCTGCAAGGACGACCGGCTCTCGGTGGGCGGCCACTGCCGGGCGTGCCTGGTGGAGCTGGATGGCCGGCTGGTCGCCGCCTGCTCGACGCCCGCGCGCGACGGCGCCGCGGTGGTCACGGTGAGCGAGCGGCTGCGCGCCTACCGCCGCGACCTGGGTGAGCTGATCCTGGCGGAGTCGGCGCCACGCGGCGCGGTGGCGGAGACGCTCGCCGCCTGGGGCGCCGACGGGACCCGCTACGGC
>JBBIHL010000320.1:0-4086 GCA_037447075.1 Candidatus Eiseniibacteriota bacterium
GTTGAAGCCGTGGCCGAAGGCGAGGTGCTTGCCGCGGCGCAGGCCGGGGCCGACGCGCACTACGCCGAGCTGCTGCCCGAGGACAAGGTCAACCGCGTGGCCCAGCTGGAGCGCGAGCACGGCGCCGTGGCCATGGTGGGCGACGGGGTGAACGACGCCCCGGCCCTGGCCCGCGCCAGCGTGGGCGTGGTGATGGGGGGCATCGGCAGCGACGCCGCGCTGGAGAGCGCCGACGTGGTGCTGATGGCCGACGACCTGGGGGCGCTGCCCTACGCCATGTCGCTCGCGCAGCGGGCGCGGCGGGTGGTGCTGCAGAACGTGGTGATCGCCTCGGGGGTGATGGTGGTGCTGGTGGCCCTGACCTTCTTCGGCAACCTCAAGCTGCCCTACGCGGTGTCGGGGCACGAGGGCAGCACGGTCACCGTCATCCTGAACGGGCTGCGGCTGCTGGGGGGCCGGCGGGCGTGATGAAAGGCGGCGGACGGCGTCGTCCGGGCAGACCGCCGAGGAGGGATAGCCGATGAGATCCTGGAAGCGAGCCTTGGGGCTGGGCGTGCTTGCCTGGTTGGGCCCGTTCGTCGTGGCCATCCTCGCCTTTCCATTCCGGGAGACGGCAAGACCGCTCTTCGAGTCCATCATGGCGGTGGCCGTCACGGCGACCGCGGTCGTGCTCGGGCTCGACTACGTGAGGCGACTGGAAGGAAGCTCCGTTCGGGAAGGGGCCCTGCTCGGCATGACCTGGTTCGCCATCTGCATCTTGATCGACGCGCCCCTGATGCTGCTCGGCGGTCCGATGAAGATGACGTTCGGGACATACATGGCGGACATCGGTCTCACCTATGCGAGCATCCCGATCGTGACCTTGGGGCTGGCGGCGGCTCGTGCGCCGCGACGGCCGGCGAGGGAGGGATGAGTGATGAAGCTCCGCCTGTCGTGGCGCGCGAAGCTGGCCGAGAGCAAGGACCTGCCCCGAATCGAGCCGATCACCGGCAGCATGAGCCGGCGCTGGGGAACGGGCACGGTCGTGATCGCGGCGCCCAGGGAGGTGGACGCGATCATGAGGAGGGTTCCGAAGGGAAGGCTGATCACCGTGAACGAGATCCGGGCCGCGCTCGCCAAGGCGCACCGCGCGACCATCGGCTGCCCCATCACCACGGGCATCTTCACCCTGATCGCCGCCCGCGCCGCCGGCGAGGACGAGGCCGAGGGGAGGACGCGCATCACCCCGTACTGGCGCACGCTCAAGGCCGGTGGCGAGGTCAACCCGAAGTTCCCGGGCGGGGCCCGCGGGCAGACGAGCCGCCTGCGGGCCGAGGGTCACAGGCTCGTCGCCAGGGGGAAGAGGGTCTTCGTGGCCGACTACGAGCGCCGGCTGGCCCGCGTGTGAGCGGCAGCGCGGCGGCAGGCCGCCGCCGAGGCTGGGTTCGTGGGTGGACGAGGATTGGTACACGGCGGCCGGCGCCGGCGCCACGGGGCCGACCGTGCAGGCCGATGCGGGACGCCGGCGCACTCCAGGCGAGGATGCGTGGACGGTTGTGCCAGACGACACGCGTGACCCCATGAGTGAGACCCCGCTCAACGTGCGAGACAGGCTGCTCGATTCCGCCGCCTGGTTTATACGGGCTGCAGCCCTCCTTCCGGGGGTCCGGCGCATCGCCCTGATCGGCTCGATCGTGACCCCTCGGCGGAGCCCGAAGGACGTGGATCCCTCACGTGCAGCGACACCCGTGATGGTGCCGCCGGTGCCGACCGCGAGCGCTACATCACCACGAGTCTCTTCGCACGGTAGCGTGATCCCGGATCATCGGCGCCTGGGCCCGGCGGGCTTCGGCAGGCCGCCGCCATCGCCCGCGGGGCCGCGGCAGGCCCCGGGTGGAGTCGGAAGCGCAGGTGGTCCTTCGGCCGCGGATCGGAGGTACCCAATGAAGGCTGGCTCGGTCCCCACCCGAGCGTCACGGCCGGCAGCGGGGCTCGTGGCGACCTTCCTGCGGTGCGGCTACGTCCGGCGTTTCGCGCCGGTGCTGCGGAAGCAGCTCGGGCAGCGCTACAAGAAGGGCTACGAGGTTCGCCTGCTGCTCGCTTCCCAGGAGCAGGTGCGGGAGGTCCGCCGCTGGCTGGAGGAGGTGGGCCTGCGGCCCGGCAGACCGTTCCGCAAGCACCGGAGGCTGGTCCAGCCGGTCTATGGCAAGGCGGCGCTCGACTGGTTCCTGGCAAGGCTGCCCAGGGGCCGCGCCCGCGCGGCGGCCGGGTTCGCGGCCGGCGGCGCGCGGAGCGTGCGGCGCTCTCCTCGTCCGCGGGAGGACGGGCCATGATGCGGATCGGCGTACGCGGCTGGCGCGCCGGAGTCACGCCGACACCGGGCGGTGAGACCGCGGAACCGGGGATGCGCCCGTGAGTCGCGTGACGTCCGCCCTTGGGTGCCGCGTGAAGTCCGGCCGGGCCACAACGGTCCTGCTTGCCGGGCCCGCGAGCGCGCCGCGCGTTCTCGACCGCCACGGCATCTCCCTGAGCGACCCGGCGGTTCCCGGGTCGGTCCAGCCCTTCCATGCGGATTTCGGCACGGAGCAGACCAACCCGGTCGTGCTCCGGCGTCTGATCGGCATCGTCAAGCGCTCGGCCGCCCGCTCGATGGCCGCCCTGTTCCGGGAGTATCGCGGCCACGGGCACCACCCGCGCCGCATGGGGATCGTGGTCGGCAGCCTGGTGGACCCGGCGTCCATCACCAACCCGCACATCCGCGCCCACCCCCAGGAGGGCCGCCTCTTCCGCACGGTCGTCGAGGCTGCCGCCCGGCGCCAGGGCGTTCGGCCCGTGGTCGTGCTCGAGCGCGAGCTCTACGCGGTCGCGGCCCGTGCGATCGGGGGCTCGCCGCGCGAGATTCAAGGCCGGGTGAGGGAGCTCGGCCGCTCCCTACCGGCTCCGTGGGGGGCCGAGGAGAAGTGCGCGGCCGCGGCCGCCTGGCTGGTGCTGGCGTCGCGTGGCGCGCCGGCGATGGGAAATCGGCGCGGGCGCCGGCGGGCGGCCCGCGGCCGAGGAGGCGGCCGTCGGGCGTAGGCCGCAAGGTCGGGGATTCCCGGAGGGCAACCATGGAGTTCTTGGCGATCGGTCTCGTGGCAGGCATGCTGTCCGGCCTCTTTGGCATCGGAGGGGGCGTGGTCATCGTCCCGGCTCTGATACTGGTCGCGCGGATGAAGCCGGAGACGGCAACCGGCACCTCGCTCGCCTCCCTGCTGCTTCCCGTCGGGGCGCTGGGGGCGTGGCACTATTACCGGTACGGCTTCGTCGAGGTCCGTGTCGCGCTCTGGGTGGCCCTCGGGCTGGCCCTGGGAGCGTGGCTGGGGGCCCACGTCGCCGTGAAGCTGCCCATGCACGACCTGCAGCGGGCGTTCGCGCTGTTCCTCGTGATCGTCGCGGTCCACCTGTGGTTGACCGCTTGAGGCGGCGCGCGGGTCACGCCCCGAGCGGGGCGCCAACATGAGGAGAGCCGCCGTGACCGGCCTCAAGACCAAGCCGACCGACGCCAGCGTCGAGGCCTTCCTCCGCGGCATTCCCGACCCCGAGCCGCGAGAGGATTCCATGGCGCTGCTTCGGCTCATGAAGAAGGTGACGGGCGCCGCGCCCAAGATGTGGGGGCGGAGCATCGTGGGCTTCGGCAGCTATCACTATCGCTACGCGAGCGGCCATGAGGGCGACTGGTTCGTGACCGGCTTCGCCCCGCGGAAGGGCACGCTGACGATCTACATCGTGCCCGGCTTCGATCGGTCCCGAGGGCTGCTCCGCAAGCTCGGCAGGTTCAAGAGAGGCAAGTCGTGCTTGTACGTGAAGCGCCTCGAGGACATTGACCTTGCCGTGCTCGAGGAGCTGGTGAGGGAATCCGTCTCCCGCTTGGCGGCCCTGCGAAGACGGCTGAAGCGGAGCTGACCGTGTGCCGCGGCGGAACGGGCCTTTGGCTGCCTGCCGCCTATCGCGAGCGGAGAGCCCCCGGATCGGGGGGCAGCGTCGAACCCCGCCCGGCCTACCGGCCGTGATGCTCGCGCTCGCGGGGCTCGGGGTGCTGGTCGCGGCGGCCGCCGCGGTGGTCGCGAT
>JBBIHL010000321.1:0-1826 GCA_037447075.1 Candidatus Eiseniibacteriota bacterium
CCGGCCTCAGGGGCCCCGGAAGAACCCAGCGCGAACAGGGAGGGCAGCGAGTCATGCGGGCAATCGGCGTCGCTCTGTCGGTGCTCTCGATGGCATGGATGGCGTGGCCGGCCACGGCCCAGGCGCAGCCCGTCAAGGTGGGCTTCGTCTCGTCCCTGAGCGGCCCCTTCGCGTTCTGGGGGGTCAACGCCCGGGACGGCATGAAGCTGGCCATGGCGGAGATCAACGCGGCGGGCGGTGTGCAGGGCCGGCCGCTGGAGCTGGTGGAGCGGGACGACCGGAACAGCCCGGCCGAGGGGATCACCGCCATGCGCTTCCTGGTGGAGCGGGAGGGCATCGTCGCGGCCGGGGGCATGATCTCCAGCGACGTGGCGCTGGCCGTGTCCAGGGAGGCCGAGACCCTGGGGGTGCCCTACTTCCTCACCATGGCGGGGTCCCACGCCATCCTGAAGCGGAGCAGCCGGTTCACGTTCCGGACGTGCATCCCGGCGGCCCCCACCACCATGGAGCCCATCGCGGCCATGATCCGGGAGCGCAAGTACACGCGCGTCGGGGCCGTGGTGGCGGACTACGCGTGGGGCCACGCCATCCGGGAGGGCTTCGAGCGGCTGATCGCGCCCATGTCGGGGCTCCGCACCCAGGTGGAGGTGGCGCCGGTGCCGGAGCGGGACTTCACGCCCTACCTCCGCAAGCTCCAGCGCCTGGACCCCGAGCTGATCGTGGCCGCCGGCCACCCGCCCGGCAACCCCACCATCGTCCGGCAGGCCGCCGAGCTCGGCATGGGCGCCCCGGTGGTGGGCTCCTGGCTCCCGCCGGAGCTGATGGTCCAGCGCGCGACGGACACCGTCTACGGGCGGTTCGTGGACTACTCCTGCGTGGACTTCGACAGCCCCGGCTACCAGCGGCTGGCGGGGAAGTTCCACGCCACCTACAAGCGGTACTTCGACAACAGCGCGTTCTCCGGCTACATGATCGTCAAGACCGTGGCCGAGGCCGCCCGGCGGGGCAACACGCTGGACCCCAAGGCCATCGCGGGGGCCATCCGCGCGGGGCGCTTCGTGCAGGAGGGCTTCGGCTGGCCCCTGGAGTACACCGAGTGGGGCGAGATGAAGGGGGCCGGGCCCATCATGTTCACCTACGAGCGGGGCGAGGCTCCCGGGGGCGCCAATCCCGGCGCCGGCTGGCGCCAGAAGGTGATGTTCCGGTCGCCGGCCGTCCAGCCCTATGTCCCCGCCGAGTGAGGCGGTCCTCGAAGGGGAGCGGCTGAGCAAGTCCTTCGGCGGCACCGCCGCGCTGCACGACGTCACCTTCCGGGTGGCGCCGGGCGAGATCCTGGGGCTCATCGGGCCCAACGGGGCCGGCAAGACGACGCTGCTGAACCTCCTCAGCGGCGTCCTCCGTCCCGGCCGGGGCGCCGTGCGCCTGCGCGGCCGGGACGTGACCGGCCTGCCCCCGCACGCCATCGCCCGGCTGGGCGTCGCGCGGGTGCTGCAGACTCCCCGGCTCTTCTCGTCCATGACCGTGCTGGAGAACGTGATGGTGGGCGTGCTCTTCAGCCGCCGGGGGGAGCGCCCCGCCATCGAGGCGGCGCGCGAGGCAGCCCGCGGCACGCTGCGCCTGATGGGGCTGGAGGGGAAGCAGGCCCAGCGGGTGGGGACCCTCAACCTGCAGGAGAAGAAGCTGGTGGAGCTGGCCCGCGCCCTGGCCCCCCGCCCCGACGTCGTCCTGGTGGACGAGGTGATGGCCGGCCTGAATCCCGGCGAGGTGGAGGCGTGCATGGCGCTGCTCCGCCGGGTGCGGGACGAGCTCGCGGTGGCCATCGTCTG
>JBBIHL010000321.1:1844-4082 GCA_037447075.1 Candidatus Eiseniibacteriota bacterium
CTGGGTGGAGCACGTCATGCAGGCCATCATGGGCACCGCCGAGCGGGTGCTGGTGCTCAACTACGGCCGCCTGATCGCCGCGGGCGCGCCCGCCGAGGTGGCGCGCGATCCCGCGGTGGTGGAGGCCTACCTCGGCGTACCCGATCCCGGGCAGCTGCCGCTGGGACAGCGCTAGCCTCGATTTTCACGCTACCAAAAGGACTAACATTTGGCGGTCCATCTCAGGGGATCTCGAACCGGAGCTGGCGGCCGTTCCACCACGGCACAGCCGTCCGCTCGTCGAGCAGGCCCGACGCGATGAGGATGGGGTTGTGGGCCCGGCGGGGTAGCTCGACGACGACCTCGGTGGGCGTGACCCGGATATGAGCGGGACTCTTCAGGAAGCGGCGCCAGATCTGCCGGGGCTGGGCGCGCTCGAAGCCGCGGAGCTTGAGCGCCAGCAGGCGATACAGCCCCGTGGCGATCGTGGTCAGCAGGACGTCGAAGCTGACGTTCAGGGCCACCGCCGAGCTGAGCGCATCGAGGTGCAGGAAGTTCACGGCATCGGCCAAGCCGTTCTCGATGAGCATCCGCCGGGCGTACCGGATGATCAGCGCCGACGGCGTGGCCCGCAGGTCGTTGGTCAGCAGCACGGTGGGCTGCTCGTGGCCCAGGTCCTTGATGAACAGCTGCCGCAGCGACGCGGGGCCATACGGGCGCAGGTGCACCCGCTGGTCGATGACCTTGGGCGTCTGGTAGAGCCGATGGGGGACGTCGAGATGGACGGTGCGCCACGCCGCCCGCGGCTGGAGCGCCATCTCCCGGAGCAGCGCCGGGGTGCGGCGCCGCAAGGTGATGAAGGTGATGCCGCGCGTGTGCAACGCGGCGAGATTGCGGTAGGTGGTGAGCTGCGAATCGAAGACCAGGTGCGGGGGCGGCTGCCCGGTCTGCCGCGTCCAGAAGCGGACGAAGGCCAGCACCTCGTCGGCCTCCTCGCCCTTGCGCAGGTCGGCGTTGCAGTAGCAGAGCACGCGGGTGTCGCCGTCCTGGGCCAGGAAGGCCAGCACGCTCTTCTGGCGCCGGCTGCGCCGCGAGACGTAGTGCTTCTCGATGAACTCGTCGGCCCCGAAGAAGGGGATCGAGTGGAAATCGAGGTTGAACGACTGCCCGAGCAGCCCCTGCTGGCCGCGCAACGTCTTCACCCAGCCGTCGAGCAAGGCGCTCAACCGGCGGGGCCCGAGCCGGCCCGAGTACTGACTGAGAAAGGTCGTCTTGGGCAGCACGTTGAGGCCGGCCCACAGGGCCAAGCCCTCGTCGAACACGAGGTCCATGACGTGGCTGCGCCGCTCGATGCTCGTCAGCTTGAGCGCCAGGGCCGCCCGGACGGCGTGGGCGGCCGGGATCATCCGGGTCCCGGGGAAGCCGGCGGCCCGGACCAGGTCGTCCACGCCCAGGCGGACCAGCCAGGGCACGAAAAGGAACAGGCCGCCCATGGCGGTGGCGAAGCGGCGTGGGGCCCCACTGACCTGGCGGACATCGGCGACGGCGGCGTGCTCGGGCCGCGGGCGCTCGGGCCGCTCCTCGTCGCGGCGACGCGGCAGGCGCGCAAACCCCTCGGCGCGCAGGACCTCGTGAATGGCGGTGAGACTGAGCCGCTGGCCCTGCTGGGTCAGGGCGTCGTGGATGTCGTAGATCGACAGGTTCTGCTTGCGCAGGGCGAGGATCAGCGGGCGAGCGGGGTCTTTCTTGGTCTGGACCTGGGGGCCGCGGGAGACGTCGGCGAAGAACTCGCGGCGGTGCCCCTGGCGGAAGGCATGGCACAGGACCCGGAAGGCGCCGGGCGTGTAGCCGAAGCGCCGGGCCGCCTCGGCCGACGGCATCCCCTCGGCGAAGTACGCGCGCAGGGCCTCGTACTGCCGGTGCCGAGGCTGCTGGGGTTCCAGGAAGAACCGGGCCGGCTCCGTTAGAGGTTTCGGTGCAGACGCCATCGGAATTGAGCATGCCAGCTACATCTTGGGACGCCAAGCTTTTTCGGCCCCCATCGCTAGGGGCGCCGGGGTCTGCCGAGGGAGAACTGGGCGCTCGGGGGACCCGGCCCGACTCCGAGCCGCCCGGCCTGGGATCCTCCAAGGAGATGCATGTCCTCATGGATAGATACACCATATCGATAACGATCCTGAGCACGCCCGCCATCGGCCGCGCCGGTCGTCGGTCGGCCGTTTTGTTAGTCCCATGACGGCGCGTGAAAATCGAGGCTAG
>JBBIHL010000322.1:0-4074 GCA_037447075.1 Candidatus Eiseniibacteriota bacterium
GCCTCCCGCGGGGGTCGGGCGGCCTGGTGGCGCGGGACGCCGCCCACGGTCAGCCGGCGGCGGCGCGCAGCGCCGCGAGCGTGGCGCGGGGGTCCGCCGCGGTCATCAGGGCCCCGCCGATCAGCACCGCGTCCGCCCGGCTGCGGCGCAGCCGCGACAGCTGCTCGGGCTGCGCGAACCCGCTCTCCGCCACGGCGCTGACCAGCGGCGGCACCGCGTCGAGCAGCCGGAAGGCGTGCTCCGGGTCCAGCTCCAGCGTGCGCAGGTCGCGGTTGTTGATGCCGACCAGGGTGGCGCCGGCGTGCAGCGCCCGCCGCAGCTCGTCCTCGTCGTGGGTCTCCACCAGCGCGTCGAGCCCCAGCAGGCGCGCCTCGTTGAGCAGCCGGCCCAGCAGCACGTCGGAGAGCAGGCCCGCGAGCAGCAGCACCCCGTCGGCCCCGCGCACCGCGGCGTCGAGCAGCTGGTAGCCGTCCACCACGAAGTCCTTGACCAGGATGGGAAGCGCGACCTGCGGCCGCACCTGGTCCACCCAGTCCAGGCTTCCCCCGAAGCGGGTGGGCTCGGTCACCAGCGAGAGCGCGGCGGCGCCGCCCTCCTGGTAGAGCCGGGCGTAGGCCACGGGATCGGCGCTGGCGTTGAGCGCGCCCCTGCTGGGCGAGGCGCGCTTGACCTCGCACACGAGCCGGAGCGGCGACTCCGGGCCGGCCCGCCGCAGGGCGCGCTCCAGGCGGCCGGCCGGCCGCCCACCGGGCAGGCGCGCGCGCAACGCGTGGCCGGGGAGACGACGCTTCATCTCCTCCACCTGCCCCCGGCGGCTCTCGGCGATCTGATGCAGAAGGTCCATCGTTCACCCTCGGAAGGCGGCCAGCTCTTCCAGCTTGCGCCGAGCCGCGCCGGAGTCCAGCGCCTGGCGCGCCCGCTCGATGCCCCCGCGCAGGTCGGGCGCCACCCCCGCCACCACCAGCGCCGCCCCGGCGTTGAGCAGCACGATGTCGCGCCCGGCGCCGTCGTGGCCCGCGAGGATGGCACGGATGCGGTCCGCGTTGAACGCGGCGTCCCCGCCCGCCGCCCCCGACCGGTCCTGGTGGCGCAGGCCGAAGTCGGCCGGGTCGAAGGCGAACTCCCGCACCGCCCGGCCGTCCAGCTCGGCCACCCGGTTCCGGGCGAACACGGTCAGCTCGTCGAGCCCGTCCTCCCCGTGCACCACCCAGGCGCGCTCCGAGCCCAGGCGGTCCAGCACCTCGGCCATGGTCCGCACCAGCTTGGGGGAGTAGACCCCGACCAGCTGGCGGGTGGCGCCGGCGGGGTTGGTGAGCGGGCCCAGCACGTTGAAGACCGTGCGCACGCCGATCTCCTGGCGCGGCCCGGCCGCGTGCTTCAGGGCGGTGTGGTAGTTGGGGGCGAACAGGAAGGTGATGCCCAGCAGGTCGAGCGAGCGGCCGGCGGCCTCGGGGGTGAGGTCCAGGGGCACGCCGAGCTGCTCCAGCACGTCCGCGCTCCCGGTGCGCGAGCTCACCGCGCGGTTGCCGTGCTTGGCCACCGCCACGCCGCACGAGGCGGTGACCAGCGCCACCGTGGTCGAGATGTTGAAGGTGCCCGCGTTGTCGCCGCCGGTCCCGCAGGTGTCGATCAGCGGATGCCGCCGGGTGCGCAGCGGGGGCACGCGCCGGCGCATGGCCTCGGCCATGCCGGCGATCTCCTCGGCGGTCTCCCCCTTGAGGCGCATGGCCACGGCCAGCGCGCCGATCTGCGCCGGGGTGGCCTCGCCGGCCAGGATCTGTTCCATGGTGGCCCGGGCCATGTCCTGGCCCAGCGTCTCGCACGAGACCAGCTTGGCGATCGCCGTCCGGATCACCCCGTCCTCGCCTTGTGCTGGCGGCACAGCACCAGGAAGTTCTCGATCAGCTTCATGCCCGCGCGCGTCAGCACGGACTCGGGGTGGAACTGCACGCCCCAGGTCTCGTGGTCGCGGTGCTTGAGCCCCATCACCTCACCCTCGGGAGTCCAGGCCACCAGCTCGAGGACCTCGGGCAGGCTCTCCCGCTCGACGATCAGCGAGTGGTAGCGGGTGGCCTCGAAGGGGTTGTCGAGCCCGGCGAACACGCCGCGCCCCTTGTGCAGGATGGGGCTGGTCTTGCCGTGCATCAGCCGCCCGGCGCGCACCACCTTGCCGCCGAACACCTCCCCCATGCACTGGTGCCCCAGGCACACCCCCAGGATGGGGCGCCGGCCCGAAAGCCGCCGCAGCGCCTCGTTCGAGACGCCGGCGTCGGCCGGCCGGCCCGGCCCGGGGGAGATGACCAGCCCGTCCATGGGCGCCCGCTCCAGCTCCTCCGCGGTGATCGCGTCGTTGCGGTAGACCCGGGGCTCCGCGCCCAGCGTGCCCAGGTACTGGACCAGGTTGTAGGTGAACGAGTCGTAATTGTCTATCACCACGATCACAGGAGCCCCCGCTCCGCGCGCTGCACCGCCAGCCACAGCGCCCGGCCCTTGTTGAGCGTCTCCTCCCACTCCCGGCCCGGGTCGGAGTCGGCCACCACGCCCGCCCCGATCCCCCACCAGGCGCGGCCTCCCTGGTAGACCAGGGTGCGGATGGCGATGCACAGGTCCAGGTTGCCGTGGTAGTCGAAGTGGCCCACGGCGCCGGCGTAGATGCCGCGGCGGCCGCGCTCCAGCTCGTGGATGATCTGCATGGCGCGGATCTTGGGGGCGCCGGTCACGGTGCCAGCCGGGAAGCAGGCGGCCAGGATGTCGAGCGGGCCGAGGTCGGGCCGGCAGCGGCCGCGCACGTTGGAGACCAGGTGCATGACGTGGGAGTAGCGCTCGACCACCATGAGCGGGTGGGTCTCCACCGAGCCGAACTCGGCGATCCGCCCCACGTCGTTGCGCCCCAGGTCCACCAGCATCAGGTGCTCGGCGCGCTCCTTCTCGTCGGCCAGCAGCTCCTCCTCGAGCGCCTGGTCCTCCTCGGGGCTGCGCCCGCGGGGGCGCGTGCCCGCGATGGGGCGCACCTCCACGGTGGCGTCGCTGCGGCGCACCAGCACCTCGGGCGAGGAGCCCACCACCGCGAGGTCGCCCAGCCGCAGGAAGTACATGTAGGGGGAGGGATTGGTCACGCGCAGCGCCCGGTAGGCCTCGAACGGGGGCCGCGCGACCGGCGCGCTCATGCGGTGGGCGAGCACCGCCTGGAAGATGTCGCCCGCCCGGATGTACTCCTTGGCCTTGTGCACCGCGCCCTCGAAGGCGCGCTGGCTCCAGGCGTACTCGGGCTGCGCGGGCTCGGGGCCGGCCGCGGAGTCGGCCCAGGACAGGGGCCGGCGCAGGCGCTCCACCTCGGCCTCGATGCGCTCCACCGCCCGGGCGTGGGCGCGGTCCGGGTCGTCGCCCCCGCGGGCGTGGGTGACCACCTTCAAGGTGTGGGTGAGGTTGTCGAACACGCTCACCACGTCCCCGAACAGGAAGACGGCGTCGGGCGCGCCCGGGGAGTCGGCGGGCGGCTCCGGCAGGCGCTCGAAGAAGCGCGCGCTCTCGTAGGAGAAGTAGCCCACGGCGCCCCCGCAGAACCGCGGCAGCCCGGGGAGGGCCACCGCCTGGTGCTCGCGGAGCAGGCGGCCCAGCTCCTCCATGGGCCGGCCGGCCAGAGGCTCCACCCGTCCGTCGCGCTCCAGCTCGCAGCGGTCCCCGCGGGCCGCGAACACCAGCGAGGGGCGGCTGCCCAGCAGCGAGAACCTCCCCCACTTCTCCCCGCCCTCGACGCTCTCGAGCAGGAAGGCGTAACGGCCGTCGTCCACCTTGCGGAAGGCCGACACCGGCGTCTCGTGGTCGGCGAACACTTCCCGGTAGACGGGCACCAGCTTCCCGCCGCGGGCCAGGGCGCGGAACTCGTCGCGGCTCGGGACGATCATGGGGTCGCTCGGGCCCTCACGCGCGCGCCGCCGGCTGCAGGCCCAGCAGCTCGCGCGCCTGGCGCCGGGTGGTGGCGGAGACCCGGTCGCCCGCCAGCATGCGCGCGATCTCCTCCACGCGCTCGGCCCCCTCGATGGGGTGGGCCGCCGCCCGCGTGCGCCCCTCGCG
>JBBIHL010000323.1:0-4047 GCA_037447075.1 Candidatus Eiseniibacteriota bacterium
CGGCCTGCGGGCTGCGCCAGGTCCACCACGTAGCAGCCCGCCGGGAACGCGTGGGCCTCAACCGGCGGCTCGGGCGCGCGCGGGCGAGCGGTCGCGGAGGACGCCGCCGCCTCGGCCGCCTTGGGCTTCTTCGCCTCGGCCGGCTTCGCCACCGGCGCGTCCCACCAGACCGGCTGCGCCGCGCCGGACCTGAATCCCCGCGGCATCCACTGCACTTCGACGCCGGCGTGGAGCAGGTTCTCGGCCAGCCTCGCGGCGCGCTGCGGGTCGCGCCCGGGCACCAGCGCGAACGCCTTCACCGCCCCGCGGCGGCCCTCCTCGACGGCGGCGCGGGCGAAGCCGTGGAAGTCGCGCAGGCGGGTCTCGCGGTTGCGCGCCGCCGTCTCGCAGGTGGCGAGCGAGGCCACGAAGTGCCGCGCGATGCCGTCGCGCAGCGTGACCACGGTCTCGTCGTCGCGGCGCAGGGCCAGGTTGCCGCCCCCGTCGGTCTCGTAGGTCATGCCGATCGCCCCCTGGAAGGTGGGCCAGGCGTCCCAGTAGCCCGGGTAGAAGAAGTCGAAGATGTCGCGCACGTAGTACTGCCAGCCGTAGCGGTCGAATGCCGCGGCGTTGGCGCGGCCGAAGACGTCGTTCCAGCGCTCGACCTCCTCGCGCGGCAGCACCGCGTTCATGGGGGCCGCGGTGGGCGGGAAGAAGAACTGGGCGGTCTGGCCGTGATGGTCCACGAACACCTGCGCGCGCCACGCGCGGTAGGCCGCCGCCTGCTCGCGGCTCTCGCGCTGGCTCATGGCGAGCGCGTCGCGGTTCAAGTCCACCTGGTAGTGGTTGGTGCGCCCGGCGATGCCCCAGGGCTGCTGCCCCTGCTGCTCCAGCGCCCAGGGGTCGGGATCGCCCGTCCCCTTGGCGTTCACCCAGGTGACGAAGCGCTCGTGCCCGTCCGGGTTGTGGGCCAGGTTCAGCAGCACCACGCAGCGGTCGAGGATGAGCTGGGTGGTGGAGTCTTCGCCGGCCGCGAGCTGGTAGGCCACCTGGAGCATGGCTTCGAACGAGGCCGACTCGTCGCCGTGGATGCTGTAGTTGAGCCAGACCGTGACCGGCGTCTCGCGGATCAGGCGCTCGGCCTCCGCCGGCGTCGTGCGGCGGGGGTCGGCCAGGCGCTGGTTGGCGGCGCGGACCTCGTCCACCCGCGCCAGGTTCGCCGGCGACGAGACCACGAGCAGCGCCCGCGAGCGGAACTCGTAGGTGCGCCCGTAGGGCGCCAGGCGGCAGCGGTCGGAGGCGGCGTGGACCAGCGCGTCCACGTAGCGCTCCATGTTGCCGTAGTTGGTGTGGTAGGTGCCGGGCTCGTAGCCCAGCACCTCGGCGGGACGCGGGATGCCGGGCCGGTAGGGACCGCGGTCGTAGAAGTCGAAGGGAGCGGGCGTGGCCCGCGCAACAGCACCGCCGTGGCACGCCAGGGTCGCCACGCACGCCAGCCCCGAAGCGGCGGCGGTCCAGCGGAACGCTTGACGCACGGCGGCCTCCCCCGCGCTACCGCGCCCGCGCCTTGGGGCCGCGCGGCCGGGAGTCGTACTTCTGGAACAGGCGCGTCTGCCGGTTCTCCATCGAGGCCTCGCGCCCGGCGATCCACACGCGCTCGACGCGCGTGGTGATCTCAAGCGGGTCCCCGGTAGTGACGATGAGGTCGGCCAGCTTCCCGGGCTCCAGGCTCCCCACCCGGTCGGCCACCCCCAGGATCTGGGCGGCGTAGAGCGTCACCGCCTTGAGCGCCTCGTCGCGCGGCAGGCCGAAGGCGGCGGCCATGGAGGCGTGGTAGGGCAGGTTGCGCGCGTTCATGGCCGTGAACGCCTGCCCGCCGTCGCCGATGCAGTAGCGCACGCCGGCCCGATGCAGCTTCACAGCCGCCGTGAAGGCCGCGTCGTAGGGCTCGTAGTCGCGCCGCGGGGTGTCGAGCATGGGGCCCAGGATCACCGGGATGTCGCGGCGCTTGAGCTCGTCGGCCACCCTCCAGGCGTCGTAGCCGCCCACCAGCACCACGCGCGCGAGGCTCTCCTGCTCGCAGAAGCGCAGGGCGGCGCGGATCTGGTTCAGGGCGGCGGCGTGGACGAACACCGGGATCTCGCCCTTGAGCGCCGGGATCATCGCCTCCCAGCGCGGGTCGCGGTCGTGACGCGGCACGCCGGGGCGGGCCTCCGCGTCCTTGGCTCGCAGGTAGGCGCGCGCGTCGTCGAAGGCGCCGGCCAGGTCCTGCAGCGCCCGGTCCCGCTCGCGGCGCTGCTCCTCCTCGGTGCGCGTCTCCCACCACGCACGCACCGGCGCCATGCTGGGCCACTGCACGTGCAGCCCCGCGGGGGCGCGCAGCGTCATGTCCTCCCAGGTCCAGCCGTCCAGGTGGATCACGGCCGAGGTGCCGGTGATCCCGCCGCCCCGGGCGCCTCCGAACGGGCCTCCCCCGCCGGCCCGGGGCGCCACCAGCGCCGAGGTGACGCCGTTGGCGCGCGCCACGGGCAGCAGCTCGGAGTCGGGATTGATCTGGACCTCGGCGCGCACGTTGGGGTTGATGGTGCCGGTCTCCGCCACGTCCACCGTTCCGGGCACGCTGTTGATCTCCACCAGCCCGAGCACGGTGTTGGGGGAGACGAACCCCGGGTAGAGGTGCTTGCCCTGCAGCCGCACCACGGTGGCGTCGGCCGGGATCGTCACGTTGGTCCCCACCGCCGTGATGCGCGCGCCGTCCACCAGCACCACGCCGCCCTCCAGGGTGGGGCCGCTCACCGGGTGCACGGTGGCCCCCACCAGCGCGAGCGGCCTGGCCCCGGCCGGAGCAGCCGCCAGGATCGCCGCCAGCAGCGGCGCCACCCACGACATCCGGCGCCGGCTCATCGCTCCACCTCCCCCGCGGCGCGCGGCTCGCAGGTCGCGCACCCCCCGCCCTCGTCGCCGCGGCTCTCCAGGTAGCGCGGCGGCCAGCGCCGCTCGCCGCCCCCGGGGGGACCCGCCGGCTTCTTCTCGGCCCGGGCGCGGGCCACGAGCTGCTCGCGCTCCTGCTCCAGCGCGCCGCGGCCCGCCAGGTCGGCCCGGCGGTCGAAGTACTTGCGGCCCTCGATCCAGGTCTGCTCGCAGTGCGAGAGCGGCGACAGCGGCGAGCCGTCCCAGATGGAGAAGTCGGCGTCCTTGCCGGGCTCCAGCGAGCCCACGCGGCTCTCCACGTGGAGCTGCCGGGCGGGGTTGAGCGTGACGAGCGCGAGCGCCTCCTCCTCCGGCACGCCGCCGTACTTCACCGCCTTGGCCGCCTCGGTGTTGAGCCGGCGCGCCAGCTCGTCGCTGTCGGAGTTGAACGACACCACCACGCCCCGGTCCCACATGAGGTAGCCGTTGTAGGGGATGGCGTCTATGACCTCGTACTTGTAGGCCCACCAGTCGCTGAAGGTGCTGGCGCCCGCGCCGTGCCCGGCCATCTCGTCGGCCACCTTGTAGCCCTCGAGCACGTGCTGGAAGGCCGCCACCTTGAAGCCGAAACGCTCGGCCAGCCGCACCAGCATGAGGATCTCGTCCTGGCGGTAGGAATGCGAATGCACGAAGCGCCGGCCGTCCAGGATCTCGTTCAGGCACTCGAGCTGGAAGTCCCGGCGCGGCGGTACCGCGCTCTTGCGCTTGCCCGCGCGGAACTCCTCCCACTCCTTCCGGTAGTCGCGCGCCGCCATGAACGCCTCGGCGATGCTCTGCTCCACCCCGGCGCGGGTCTGCGGGTAGCGCGGCGGCGAGGGTCGCTCGTCCCAGTTGGACTGCTTGGGGTTCTCGCCCAGCGCGAACTTGATGGTGGGCGGCGCCTCCTGGAACAGCAGGCGGTCGGGCGGCTCGCCCCAGCGGCACTTGATCACCGCGCACTGCCCGCCGATCGAGTTGCAGGAGCCGTGGAGCAGGTGCATCCCGGTCACGCCCCCCGCCAGCTGGCGGTAGATGTTCGGCGACTCGCTGTTGACCACGTCCTGGATGCGCACCTCCGCCGTGATGCTGTTGGTGCACTCGTTGACGTCGCCGAGCACC
>JBBIHL010000324.1:0-230 GCA_037447075.1 Candidatus Eiseniibacteriota bacterium
CGGGACCAGCCCAGCATCCGCTGCGCGGGCCCGTTGAGGTCGCGAACGCGGCCCCGCCCGTCGAGCAACAGGACGCCTTCGTCCACGTCCCTCCACAGCGTCCTCAGCAACGCGTCGGAAACGGACGCGGACTCGGCGGGCGGCCGTTGGGCCGTGCGCTCCGGGGCTCGTCTCAAGGCGAGCGCAGTATAGGCAAGCCGCCGAGCACAGAAAAGCCCGCCCGGTCCGGG
>JBBIHL010000324.1:240-2880 GCA_037447075.1 Candidatus Eiseniibacteriota bacterium
GCCGGCACCGCCCACCACGATCCCGTCGCCGGGTCCGGGCGGGCCGCGCCGTGACGCCGCCCGAGGGCTAACGGCGGCTGAACTCCCTCCACAACGCCTGCGCGACGGCCTCGCGCACCGCGGGACGATCGTAGTATCCGCTCGCCACGCGCCGGCGCGCCGCCCTCACCTTGGCCCAGCGGATGCGTCCGCCGGCGCCGTCGGGCGTGGCTCGATACCCGCGGCTGCGGCCGCGCGATGGCTGCGTGGGTGTCGTCATCAATCCCTCGGTTGGCGCGCCAAGCGCCGGGCGCTCGCGGAGCCCCGCGGCGCCGCCCCCCATGCTGGCGCCGAAACCTGAAGCGTTCCTAGGCGGACGGATGCTCCTTCTTCTCGCGCGCCGCGGCCTCGGCCTCCGCCCGCGCGGCCTGGGCGCGTCGGTTCTCCTCCTGGATCCTGGCGTAGATCTCCTCGCGGTGGACCTTCACCTCGGGCGGCGCCTCGATGCCGAGCTTGACCTGACCGGAACGCACCTCCAGCACCGTGATCTTCACCGAGTCCCCGATCCGGATGTTCTCTCCTAACTTCCGTGTTAGGACAAGCATCTCAACCCTTCCTCCCGTTGAACGGGGGCACGGCGTCCGCCCCGGTCAGGAGACGTATCGGCAAGCCCCATATGGGACTTGAGGCGAGAATAGCCGGAACGGGCGCCCACTGCAAAGCCCGTGCGCTTGACAGCGCGAGGGCCGCTGCTAGGCTGCGTCCGAGCCCCGCACAGGGAGGTGCCCCCGTGACCGCCTGGGCACGACAGCACGGATTGCTGATCCTGGCGCTGCCCGCCGCGCTGCTGCTCTCGCTGGCGGTGCGCTACGCCGCCCGCCAGCCCTATACCGGGCTCGCCCTGCGCGAGGACACCGTGGTCGCGGTCACGCCCGGCAGTCCCGCCGCCCGGGCGGGACTGGCGCGCGGCGAGGTGATCCTCACGGCCCCCGGCCGGCCTGCCGGATGGGCGCTGCGCGAAGCGCTGCGCCAGCTGGCCCCGGGGCGTCCCGCGGCGTTGCGGGTCCTGGGCCCCGCGGGGGAGCGCCAGGTCACGCTCGTCCCCGTCCCTCCCCCCGAGCCGGTGGTCCGCTACGCGTGGATGCTGGCCGCGCTGGCGGCCGGCTTCCTGCTGCTGGGCGCGTGGGTGCTGGGCAGGCGCCATGATCGGCTGGGGCGTGTGTTCTTCCTGCTGTGCTGGGCGTTCGCCGTGGTCCTCTGTCCGGTCCCGCTCCTGCCGAGCGCGGGCGCGATGGTGGCCTACGAGGTGCTCTACACGCTGGTCTCGCTGCTGCTGCCCGCGCTCTTCCTCCACTTCTTCACGCTCTTCCCGCCGGGCGAGCGCGAGGCCGGTCGCGTGCCGGCCGGGGTGATCGCCGCCTACGCGGTGGCGGCCGTGCTGGGGGCGGCGAGCCTCGGGCTGCTGGCGGCCAGCCTCACCTGGGGGCGGCACAGCCGCGAGGCGGCCGCGCTGCTGCAGGCGGCCGGCGCGTCCTATTTCGCGCTCGCGCTGCTCGGGGCGCTGTGGACGTTCGTACGCGCCTACCTGCGCGAGCGATCGGCGGACGCCCGGCGCAGGCTGCGCGTGGCGCTGCTGGGGACCGCGCTGGGCGTCGCCCCGCTCGCCAGCGCGATGCTGGTACGCAACCTGTTTCCCGACCTCTCCCTTCCCGGGGCACGCTGGGCGCCGCTCGGACTCGTGCTGATCCCGGCGTCGTTCGGCTACGCCATCGTCGTGCACCACATCTTCGACTTCCGGGTGGCACTGCGCTTCAGCGTGATCTACCTGTCGCTCGCCGCCCTGCTGGGCGCCCTCTACCTGCTCGCGCGTCCCGCGGTCGCGCTGGGCTTCCCCGATCGGGGGGACGCGCAGACCGCGACGCTCTTCGTCTTCCTGGTGGCGCTCGCCGCCCTGGCGGGCCCCGTGCGCCCGTGGATCCGCCGCCTCAGCGCCCGGCTGCTGCCCCTGGAGGAGGAGGCGCCCTCCATCGCGCTGCTGGACGGCTTCCGCCCCCCCGCCCTGGCCCGCGTCGAGGAGGTGCTGCAGTCGGCGGCGCTCGCGTTGCAGCCGGCGCTGCGACTCTCGGGCTGCGGGGCCCTCGCGTTCGCGCCCGAGGGTCCGCGTTGGGTGGGCTGGTGGGGCGCGCCGCGGGAACGCGTCCCCCCGCTCAGCGCCGCCCTGCAGGCCTGCCTGGAGGCGCGACGCCAGGTGCTCGCCGTGGAGGAGGCCGACGCCGGCGAGATCACGCCGGCCGACCGCCTGGCGCTGGGCGAGGTGGGGGCCACCCTGCTGGTCCCGCTCGCCGCCGCCGACGAGGTGCGCGCGGCGCTGGTGCTGGGGCCGCGGCTGTCGGGATCGTGGTTCAGCCGCCGGGAGCGGGTCGTGCTCGCGGCCTTCGCCCGCCAGACCTCGATCGCGCTGGAGAACGCCGTGCTGCACGGGGCGGCGCGGCAGCACGGCGCGCTCACCCGCGAGCTGGTCCAGGCCCGCAGCATCCAGGCGCACCGGCTCCCGCAGCGTCCCCCGGTGTTTCCCACGCTGGACTGCGCCGGCGTCACGCATTCCAGCGAGGAGGTGGGCGGCGACTACTACGACTTCCTGGAGACGCGGCACGGCGAGCA
>JBBIHL010000324.1:2890-4046 GCA_037447075.1 Candidatus Eiseniibacteriota bacterium
GGTCTTCGCCGTGGGGGACTGCGCGGGCAAGGGGGTGCCGGCCGCGCTCCTGCTGGCCGCGGTGCAGGCCAGCTTCCGGCGTGAGGCGGCGGCCGAGGTCGGGCCGGCCGAGGTGCTGGGCCGCCTCAATCGCCAGCTCTACGGCCTGGACCAGCCCGACAAGTTCGTGTGCCTGCTGTGCGGCTGGTGCGACGTGCGCTCGGCGCGACTCGTCTACTCCAATGCCGGGCTGCCGCCCGCCCAGCTGCGCCGCGCCGACGGAAGCTGGGTGCTGCTCGAGGAGAGCGGCCTGCTCCTGGGCGTGCACCCGGACCCCGAATACCGCGAGGGCGGGCTGCAGCTCCATCCCGGCGACATCCTGGTGTGCGCCACCGACGGGCTCACCGAGGCGCGCCGCGGCGACGAGATGTTCGGCGTCGAGCGCCTGCGCCAGGTGGTGGACCGCCACACCCACCTGCGCGCGGCGCGTCTCTGCGACGCCCTGGTGCAGGAGGTGCGGAGCTTCGCCAGCGAGCGCGGCGCGGACGACCTCACCGTGGTGGTGCTGCGGCAGCTGTCGCCCTCCCCGCGGGGCGCGGCGCCCGGCTCGGTCTGAAGACCCCCGAGGCCGCGCGCGAGGCGGTTGCGGGCCCAGGCGTCCAGCACGGGGAGGGCCGCCCATCCCCACCCCCCACAACTCGCCCTCAAGTCCTGCAGGGCGCCCGCCGAACAGAGGCGGCAGGACGCCGCCCCGGGCCACCTGCGCCCCGTGAGACGCGGGCGACCACACCGATGGACCGACGCGCGCAAGCGCGCCCTCGGGAGAGGAGGGTGCCATGGGTTGGGACGTCGTGCTCATGCTCATGGATCTGTTCTGGTGGATTCGGCCCTGAGCGCCTAGGGACAGGTGCGCAACCGGGTGCGGCCGGCAGCGGGGTGAGCTCGCGCCGGCCGGCCACCCCTGCCGCTCGCGCGGCCCCCGCATGTTGGCGAAGATCAGGTCGAGCGCGACCTGATCGGGTTGGCCGCCGGCGACGATGCGGATCGGGGGAATCCGCATGCCTTCCTGGAAGATCTCCGTCGCCTTGCCGGAAAGGCTGCCCGGGCTCATCCCGCCGACGTCGCCCCAGTGCGCACGGACGACCGGGAACACGATCAACGCCGGGACACCGTCGGC
>JBBIHL010000325.1:0-4043 GCA_037447075.1 Candidatus Eiseniibacteriota bacterium
GCCATGATGCTGGTGCGCACGCCGACGCATCCGCAGTTCCTCTTCTCGGTCCACCCGCCACGAGCAGGCGCGCCCCATCGGCGCCCGCCAGGGCGTCCAACACCACGTCCACCCCCTTCTCGGCGATGAGGCGCCCCAGCACCAGCACGGCGTCCCCGCTCGCCGCGGGATCGGGCGGAAGCGTGATCCCGTTGGGCACCACGCGGAGCTTGGCGGCGACGCGGGGGGCCACACGCGGCGCGTGGCGCTCCAGCTCGCCCAGCAGCGCCGCGCGGTTGGCCTCGCTCTGCACCAGGACGCCGCGTGCCAGCAACCATACTCGGGGCGAGAGCCAGCGCTCGCGAAGCGACCGGGCAAGCCGGTACTCGGATTCGCCCCGAACCCAGACGATGGCCGGAATGCGATGTCGCGATTGGATGCGTACCCCCGCCAGTCCGCTGATGAACGTCTGGAAGCAGAGCAGCAGCTGCGGGGGCGGCTCCAGCCCCGCCACGGCCCGCTCGATCGCCCCCAGGTCGGCCAGGCTGCGCCAGAGTGGCAGGCGGGGCACGGTGACCCGCCGGACCTCGAAGCCGGCGCGCCGCTCCAGGACCGCCTGCGTGCGTGGATCGCGACGGGTGATGACCGTGACCTGATGGCGGTTGCCCAGGCGTGACGCCCACTCCTCGGCCTGCGCCTCCGCCCCGCCGAAGGGCCCGGGCGGGAAATGGCCGATGAGCAAGACCAGCCTCACGCGGGTACCTTCCGCTCCGGTGCCGGACCGGGCTGGATCCCCGGGAGCGGGCGCGAGGTGGCCCCGAACGGTCGGTCCAGGTAGGTCTGCGCCCACAGCTCGAAGCACAGCAGCGCCCACAGGCGCCTCGCCTGCTGCTCGGAGCCCGGGTCGGAGCGCTGGAGCAGGCGTTCGACCCCGGCGCCATCGAAGAGCCCACGCCCGCGAGCGCGCCCGTCGAGCAACACCTCGCGGGCCAGCCGCCCGAAGTCCGATCCCAGCCAGCGCGCGAGCGGGATCCCGAAGCCGCGCTTCCCGCGCGCGAGGGTCTCCGGCGGCAGCAGGTCGTGCACGCACTGTCGCAGGATCCACTTGCCCTGGTCGCCGCGCAGCTTGTAGTGGAACGGGATCGTGGCGCAGAACTCCTGCACCTTGTGGTCCAGCAGCGGCACGCGCACCTCGAGCGAGCACAGCATCGAGGTGCGGTCGACCTTGGTGAGGACGTCGTCCACCATGTAGGTGCGCGCGTCGAGCTGGAGCAGGGCCGGGATCGCGCCGAGCGGGAGCGCTGCGCGGTAGTGCCCGCGCGCCCACTCGAAGGGATCGTGCGCGCGCAGCGCCGCGCGCACGTCGGGGGAAAGCAGCACCGGCAGCTCGCGCGGCGGGAAGAACGCCATCGCCTCCAGGTGCCGGTCCACCACGGAGAGCCCCACGCGCCGGAGCTTGCGGCCGGGCGGATGGTCGGGCGGCAGCACCCGCGCGGGCAGCGCGGCCAGCCGGCGCAAGGCGGCCGGGACCGCATCCACGCGCTGGTAGGCGCGCGCCCACGGATAGGTGACGTAGCCGGCGAAGGTCTCGTCCCCGCCGTCACCCGAAAGCGCCACCGTGACGTGACGCCGTGCCATCTCCGCCACGTAGTAGGTGGGGATGGCAGAGGCGTCGGCGAAGGGCTCGTCCAGCTGCCGGACGAGCCGCGGCAACAGCTCGAGCGCGCGTGGCCGGACCACCTGCTCGGTGTGCTCGGTGCCCAGGTGGCGCGCGACGCGACGCGCGTGCTCGAGCTCGTCGAACGCCGCCTCCTCGAATCCGATGCTGAAGGTCTTCACCCGCCCGGCCGAGGTCCGGCACATGAGCGCCACCACCGCGCTCGAGTCGATCCCGCCCGAAAGGAACGCCCCCAGGGGCACGTCGGCCACCAAGCGCAGGCGCACTGCCTCCTCGAGCAGGGCGCCCAGGCGCTCGCGGTACCAGGCCTCGCCGCGGTCGCGGCGCGCCTCCGCCGGATCCACGGGCAGCTGCCAGTAGCGCCGCACCCTGACCCCTCCGGCGTCGGCGACCAGGCAGTGTCCCGCGGGCAGCTTGCGGACCCCCGCGAAGATGGTCTGGGGCGAGGGGACGTACTGAAAGGTGAGGTAGTCCGCGAGCGCGGCGGGGTCCAGCGCGCGCGGGACCGAGGGATCCTCCAGGAGCACCTTGAGCTCGGAGGCGAACACGATCCGTCGGCCGTCGTCATGGTAGTAGATCGGTTTGATCCCCAGCCGGTCGCGAGCCAGCAGCAGCCGGCGCCGCCCCCGGTCGAAGAGCCCGAAGGCGAACATGCCGCGGAGCTTGGTGAACAGCTCGTCACCCAGCTCCTCGTAGAAGTGGAGCAACGCTTCCGTGTCGCTCGTGCCCCGGAAGCGGTGACCGCGCGAGGCCAGCTCGGCGCGCAGCTCAGACCAGCCGTAGAGCTCTCCGTTGTAGGTCACCCACACCGAGCCGTCCTCGTTGGCCATGGGTTGATGCCCGCCCGGCGTGAGGTCGATGATCGAGAGGCGGCGGTGCCCGAAGCCGACGTCCCCGTCGGTCCAGAAACCCTGGTCGTCGGGGCCGCGATGCCGTTGGACGTCCGCCATGCGGCGCAGCAGGGCCTCGTCCGCCACGCCACCGCCGTAGTGGTAGACCCCGCAGATACCGCACATGCCTAGCGGTCCTCCTCCCGGGACGGGCCCGCCCGCCTCGCGACGATGCGGAAATCGCTGGACAGGCAGCGGGAGGCCAGGCCGTTGGAGAGCAGGCCGGCCAACGCGCGCAGCCGGTTCGGCACCCGCCACGACACCCGGGGGTCGCGGAAGCCAGCCTCCTCCAGCAGCGCCACCCAGACCCGCGGTTCCTGGTGCCTCTCCCAGGTAATCGAGGGTTCGAAAGGGTGCCGGAGGCCGAGACGGGTGAGCGGAGCAAACAGGTTGATGCGTCCGCAGTCCGTGAGCACCAGCGTGCCACCGGGCACCAAGACCCGCGCCACCTCACCAAGCAGACCGACGTAGCGGCGGCGGGCCGCGGGATCCCGGGGTAGCCGATCGCAGGCCTCCTGATCGAGGTGGTTGATCACGTTGCACATGACGACGACCTCGAAGGCCCCTGGGGCCGGGCCGTAGTCCTGCAGCCTCTCGCCGCGCACCTCGACGCCGTCTACGCCCAGGTCGGCGAGCATCCGGCCCAGGCGGCCGAGGCTGCCGGCGGTGGCCCCATCGGCTTCGGGCTCGAGCCCCACACAGCGGCGTGCGCCCGCAAGCCGAGCGTAGGTGAGCAGCAGCCCGCCGCCGCAGCCCACGTCCAGCAGGCGGCGGCCTTCCAGGGGGACGCCGCGGAAGAACTGGCGACAGTAGTACTCGAGCCGCGCCGGGCTCGAATAGAGACCCGCGCGCGCGGCGTAGTCGAAGAACTCCTTCACCGTCACCATCGCCGTCGACCGTCCGTATCGCTGGCCCCGTCCGAGGTCGGCACGCACCGACCCAGCCCCCCGAGCGACCTGCGGTGCCATCCGGGAGTCACGGCCGCCCTCCCGGGTTGCCGAGAATCCGCACCCGTGCCACCGCCAGCCCCGAATAGTAGTCGTCGTCCGAGAAGTAGTCGGAGAGCCGGTAGTTGGGATAGTGTCCGGGCGGCGCCAGCATGCGCACCTTCATCACATAGACGCCAGGCACCAGGTCGCGCGGCACGGGCACGAAGAACGGGTCGCGCACGACGCGTCCCGGCGGCCAGCGATCCACGTTGAACTGCCCTTCGCCCGGCAGGTGCTCCTGGCGGAACCGGTAGCGCAGGCCGCGCCGGCTCTCCACCCACTTGCGATAGGGCTTGGCGGCCCACGCCAGGCCGCCGGGGGGCCGGAAGCCCTGGTAGTCGAAGCGCACGGCCACCGAGTATTGCCCGGGCCGGAGCGCCCGCAGGCTCCGCCAGTAGAGCGCCGCCTGCAACGTGTCGCCGCGGCCCAATTCGGGAACCGGCCCGGGCGGGCTCTCGAAATCCAGCGCCAGCATGCGCGGCAGGACCACTGCGGTATCGGCGCTCG
>JBBIHL010000326.1:0-4038 GCA_037447075.1 Candidatus Eiseniibacteriota bacterium
GTGGGGGGCGGCGCTGGTGCGCGAGGTCTCGACGCTGCGGGCCGAAGGCGCGGCCGCGCTGGGCGCGCGCTGGCAGGTGACGCACACCGTGTATCGCGCCGGCGGTGCGGGGGGCTTCTTCGTGGCGGAGAGCGAGCCGGGCCGCATCGTGGCGCGCTCTCTCTCGGGCCGCGGCCGGCGCACCACCGCGCGGCTCACCCTGCCCTCGGGCTCCGGGCGGCTGGAGCTGCAGGTGAACCTCGGAGAGCCCGCCGGGCGCGCCACGCGCCTGGACTGGCAGGTCCGCTGGGTGCGGCGGGCGAGGCTGGGAGGGCGCTGAAGACGCCGCTCCCGGTTGGCGCCGCCCGCCCGGCTCGGCTACCTTCTGCGGCCGTTGCGCCGCGGCCATGCGAGCCTCGACCCCGAGCCCCCCATGACGACTTCCGGCCAGTCCATCGTCTTCGCCCTGGGCGGCAACGCCATCCTGCCCGCGGGCCACGCCGGCACCATCGAGGAGCAGTACGCGCTCACCTCCGCCACCATGGGGATCGTGGCGGACCGGGTGGGGGCCGGGGATCGCGTGGCCATCACGCATGGCAACGGGCCGGTGGTCGGGAACATCCTGCTGCGCAACGAGGCGGCCAAGGCGATGATCCCGCCCATGCCGCTGCACGTCTGCAACGCCGACTCGCAGGGCGGGATCGGCTACATGGTGCAGCAGGTGCTGGGCGGCGAGCTGCGCCGCCGCGGACTCTCCGTCCCCACCGCCACCGTGGTGACCCAGGTGGAGGTGGATCCGGGCGACCCCGCCTTCCTCGCGCCCTCCAAGCCGATCGGGCCCTTCTACCACGACCTCGGTCAGGTGAGGGACCTGCGGGAGCGCAAGGGGTGGATTCTCGCCGAGGACGCCGGCCGGGGCTACCGCCGCGTGGTGCCGTCGCCGCGGCCCAAGTCGCTCATCGAGGGGGACGTCATCAAGACCCTCTTCGAGCAGGGGGTGGTGGTCATCGCCGCGGGTGGGGGCGGCATCCCGGTGGTGCGCCAGCCCGGCGGCGCCCTGCGCGGCGTGGAAGCGGTGGTGGACAAGGACCTGAGCGCGGCCCTCCTGGCGCGCCTGCTGGGCGTCAACGCCCTGGTGCTGGTCACCGCTGTGGACCACGTCTCGCGCCACTTCGGCCGCCCGGACGAGGAGGACCTGCCCCGGCTCAACGCGCGCGAGGTGCGCATCCTGCTGGCCGAGGGCGAGTTCCCCGAGGGCAGCATGCGGCCCAAGATGGAGGCCGCGCTGGAGTTCCTGGCGGCGGGCGGAGAGCGCGTGGTGGTGGCTTCCACGCGCAACCTGGACCTGGCGCTGGCCGGCCGCGGCGGCACCCAGATCACGCCGTGACCGTCCGCGTGCGCCCCGTGCGCCGGGACGAGGTGGCGCGGCTGTGGACCCTGGTGCAGGAGTTCGCGGCCTACAACGGCGAGACGGCCCTGGTGACCGGGACGCCGGAGCGGCTCGCCGAGACGCTCTTCTCGCGCTCCTGGCCGGCCTTCGAGTGCCTGGTGGCCGAGGACGGCGGTGCCCTGGTGGGCTTCGCCACCTTCCTGGGCGCCTACTCCATCTTCCGCACCCAGCCCACCCTGTGGCTGGAGGACCTGTTCGTCACCGAGTCCGCGCGCGGCCGGGGGGCGGGCAAGGCCCTGATCGCCGGCGCGGCGCGCGTGGCGGTCGAGCGCGGCTGCTGGCGCATGGGCTGGTCGGTGAGCGACTGGAACCAGCCCTCGATCGCCTTTTACGAGAGGCTGGGCGCCGCCCGCTACACCGGCGAGCACATCTACCTGCTGGGGGGAGAGCCGCTCGTGGCGCTGGCGGCGCGGGCGGGGTAGCGCGGCGGCTGGCGCCGGCGGGCGCGAGCGGTTCCCCGCACCTCGCCATGGCCGCCCGGCCGGCTCCTCCCTGCCCCGGCACCATTCCTGCGAGGGGCAGCCCCTCGCTCCCGCGCCCTCCCTGCTCCCGGCGACGCCCCCGCATGGAGTTGCGTCATGCGCCTGGTCTCCGCGCTGTGCTTCCTGCTGTTGCTGGCGTTGACACTCACCTCGTCCCTGGCCGCCCCGGCGTGCGCCGATTCCTCGCTGCGCCTCAACGAGATCCTGGCCGGACCCGCGCGGGACTGGGACGGCAGCGGCGCCTTCTCCTCGCGGGACGACGAGTGGGTGGAGATCGTCAACGTCGGTGTCGGCCCTGTCACCCTCGACGGCTTCCTGATCACCGACGGCGACTCGATCCCGCGCTTCGCCCTCACAGGCGTGCTCGGGGCGGGCGAGCGCCGGCTGGTGTTCGGCCGCGAGTCCTACGACTGGGAGCGCGCCAACGGCTTCCCGGCCTTCGGCCTTTCCCTGGGCAACACCGGGGACGCCGCCATCCTGTGGCAGGTGGTGGGCCCCGAGACCCTGGTGGTGGACGCCTACGCCTACCGCAGCCACGAGGCGGGCTCGGACCGCTCGGTGGGCCGCACGCCGGACGGCGGCAACTGGCAGCTCTACGACGGCCTGAATCCGTACACCGGGAGCACGCTGCCCCGGGGCAACGGCTGCGCGCCCACGCCCGGGGGCGAGAACGTCTGCCAGGTCACGCCCACGGTACCGGTCTCCTGGGGGAGGGTGAAGGCGCTCTACAAGTGACCGCGAGCCGCTCGGCGGCGGCGGAGACCCCGGACCCGTGCCCCAACACGCCCCGGGGCGTGTTGAGGTAACAGTTGAGGTGACAGATGAACACGCCCCGGGGCGTGTAGCGCCGGCTCCGCGCGCTCCGCCACCGCCGTGGCCGCGAGCCGCGCGTCCTGCCCGCGCGCCGAAGCCCGCCCGGCGTTGACACTTGCGCTCGCCATGCCCTACCTTCCTCGCCCTGGCAGCGGAAGTGGCGGAACTGGCAGACGCGCTAGATTCAGGGTCTAGTGCCCGCAAGGGTGTGGGGGTTCAAATCCCCCCTTCCGCACCATGCGGCTCCCGGCAGCCCGGCCAGGGCTGCTTTTCTTGTTTCCGAGCGGCGGATCGCCCCGCCTCCGCCGGCGCGCTCCGGGGACTCCGCTGATGGCACGCGACTCCGCCCCAACGGCCGACAAGCTGGTCGCGCAGAACCGGCGCGCCCACCACGACTACGCCATCCTGGAGACGGTCGAGGCCGGCCTGGTGCTCAAGGGGACCGAGGTGAAGTCGCTGCGCCAGGGCAAGGCCAGCCTGGCCGAGGCCTACGCGTCGGTGGAAGGCGGCGAGGCCTTCGTGCACCACCTGCACATCCCGCCCTACGAGCAGGGCAACCGCTGGAACCTCGACCCGGTGCGCAGCCGCAAGCTGCTGCTCCACCAGCGCGAGATCCGCCGGCTCGCCGGCCAGCTCCTCCAGCAGGGCCTCACGCTCATCCCGCTCAAGCTCTACTTCTCGCGCGGCTACGCCAAGCTGCTGCTGGGGGTGGCCAGGGGCAAGAAGACGCACGACAAGCGCCGCGCCATCGCCGAGCGCGACGCGCAGCGCGAGATGGCGCGCGCCCGGCGCCTGGCGGAGCGGTGATCGGAACCGGCCTCGTCTGGCTCGCCCTGGTGGTCGCCGGCGCGTGGGCGGCGCCGCCGGCCTTGGCCCAGCCGGGCGAGGCCGAGGTCTCGGCACCCGTCGTCCAGGTGGAGGGCGTCCCCTGCGCGACCGCGGGCGACGTGGCCCGGCTGCTGGGCGCCACCCAGTTCTGGCGCTCCGACGTGCGCAAGCTGGTGCTGCGCGCGGGCACCCACACGGTGAAGCTCACCGCCGACAACCCCTTCGTGCTGGTGGACGAGCGCACCTACCTGCTGGCGGGGCCGGTGCGCCTCGTGGACGGGCAGCTGCAGGTGCCCGTGTCGTTCTTCGAGCTGGCCTGGCCCGACAGCCTGCGCCCGCGGGTGCGCTACGACGCCGGGACGCAGCGGCTCTTCCGCGTGGCCGAGCCCGCCACCCGGGGAACGCCGCAGCTCTCCCACGGCCCGGGGCTCGCGCGCCTGGTGCTGCGCGTGGACCAACCGGGCGCGGTGCGCGTGGCCGGGCGCG
>JBBIHL010000327.1:0-2719 GCA_037447075.1 Candidatus Eiseniibacteriota bacterium
CGTCGGCCGTGCGCCGCGCCCGCGACCTGGGCGCCGGGACGGCGGCGACCGTCGTCCACGGCGCCGGCAAGGGCGGGCTGCCGATCGGCGCCGCGGCCCAGGCGGTGGCCGAGGGCGCGGTGATGGGCCACTACCGCTTCGACGCCTATCGCAGCGAGCGGTCGCGCAAGGCGCTCTCGCGGCTCGAGGTGGTCGCTCACCCCGAGGCGCCCTTCGCCGAGGTGCAGGAGGCCGTGGCGCGGGGCGCGGATTGGTCGGCCGCGACCTGCCTGGCGCGCGACCTGGCCAACACCCCCGGGCAGGACCTCACCCCCGACGCGCTCGCCCAGCGGGCGCGCGCCATCGCGGAGTCGGCCCAGGTGAAGATCCAGGTGCTGGGCGCCGCCGAGATGGAGAAGCTCGGGATGGGCGCGATCCTGGCGGTGGGCCGCGGCAGCGTGAACCCGCCGCGCTTCGTGGTGCTGGACCACGCGCCGCGCAGCCCACGCTCCACCGTGGTGCTGGTGGGGAAGGGCGTGACCTTCGACACCGGCGGCATCTCGCTCAAGCCCCGCGAGAACATGCACAAGATGAAGTACGACATGTCGGGCGCGGCCGCGGTGCTCGGCGTGTTCTCCGCCCTGCGCGGCCTGGCCCCGGCGGGCCGGGTGGTGGGCCTGCTCGCCGTCGCCGAGAACATGCCGGGCGGCGCGGCGCTCAAGCCCGGCGACGTGATCCGCGCCCTGGACGGCACCACGGTGGAGGTCACCAACACCGACGCCGAGGGCCGGCTGGTGCTGGCCGACGCGCTGGCCTACGCGCGGCGCTTCGAGCCGGAGGCGGTGGTGGACCTGGCCACGCTCACCGGGGCCATCTCCATCGCGCTGGGCTTCGAGGCCGCCGGGCTGTTCTCCAACCACGCCCCGCTCGCGGCCGAGCTGCGGCGGGCCTCCGAGGCCAGCGGCGAGCGCGTCTGGGAGCTGCCGCTGTGGAGCGAGTACGAGTCCGACCTGAAGAGCGACACCGCCGACCTGGTGAACTCCTCGGGGGCGCGCGAGGGCGGCGCCATCGTGGGCGCCACCTTCCTCAAGCGCTTCGCCCGGGGGATGAAGTGGGCCCACCTCGACATCGCGAGCACGGCCTGGGCCAACACCGACCGGCCCCTGGAGCCGCGGGGCGCCACCGGGTTCGGGGTGCGGCTGCTGCTGGAGTGGCTGCGGGCCCGCGCGTGGGCCTAGCGCCGCGGCCGGCCCTGCCGGCGCCGGCCGTTTCGTGTCCGCCGGGGTAGCGAGCCCGTGGACGTCCTGGTCCTGGGCTGCGGCGTGGCGGGCCTCTCCTGCGCGCTCCGCCTCAAGGAGGCGGGCTACGGCGTCCGCGTTTGGGCGCGCGAGCTTCCGCCCCACACCACCTCGGACGTGGCCGGCGCCATGTGGCTCACCTGCGAGGCCCGGCCGCGCGAGCGCGTGGAGCCCTGGGCCGTCGCGACGCTGCGCGAGTTCCTCCGGCTTGCGTCTGCGGGCTGCGGCGTCTCCCTGCGCCAGGGCTTCCAGTTCTTCCGCGAGCCCGAGGAGCCGCCCTGGTGGCGCGGCGTGGTGCCCGCCTTCAGGCCCGCGCGGACGAGCGAGCTGCCGAGCGGATACTCCGGCGGCTGGGCGTTCACGACCGCGGTGGTCGAGATGCCGCTCTACCTCGCCTGGCTGATGCGCCGGTTCCGCGCCCACGGCGGCGAGATCGAGAGGCGCGCGGTGGGGGAGCTGGCCGAGGCGACCGCGGAGAGCCCGGTGGTGGTGAACTGCACGGGGCTGGGGGCTCGCGAGCTGGTGGGCGACCGGGAGCTGCACGCCATCCGCGGCCAGGTGGTGCGCGTCGCCCAGACCGGGATCGAGCGCTTCGTGGTGGAGGACGCGGGGCCGGAGCGGCTCACCTACGTGATCCCGCGCTCCGAGGATTGCATCCTGGGAGGGACGGCGGAGGCCGACGACGAGCGCCTGGAGCCGGATGCCGCCACCGCGCGGGGCATCCTCGAGCGCTGCGCGGCCCTGGAGCCGCGGCTGCGGGCCGCACAGGTCCTCGAGCATCGCGTCGGCCTGCGGCCGGGCCGCGCCGAGGTGCGGCTGGAGAGCGAGCGCCGGCCGGGCGGGGGAGTCGTGGTGCACGACTACGGCCACGGCGGCGCCGGCGTGACGCTCTCGTGGGGCTGCGCGGACGAGGTGGTGCGGGAGGTGCGCCGCCTGGCGGGGGCGGGCTAAACGCCTTCGCCTGATTCGGCCAAAGGGCGAGGCTGCCCGCAGCCTCGGCCGATCCCGCGGCCTGGGCGGGTTCCGACCGGGCTTCAGTCTTGGAGCACCCAGCGTCCCCCGAGGTACTCGTAGGCGTGAACGGGCCTGCCCGTCTCGATCTCGACGGCCTCGACGAGCCACGCGTGGTCGTAGCCCTGGAGATGCTCCAGGTAGAGATCGAGCGTCGAGAACTCCCGCTCGCAGTAGGGATCGTAGTAGTAGTAGCCGGCCGGCGGCTGGTTCGTGATCGCAATCCTGGCGTACGCCACGCGCGGATACCCGTATGCCGCGTACCCTCCGCCGCAGGCCCCGTAGCCCGGCGCGTAGTAGCCGTACGGATACCCGTAGCCGAAGCCCAGGCCGAAGGAGACGTACGGGCGCCCGTAGTAGTAGTGGCCGCCGCGGTAGTAATGGCCGCCGCCATAGTAGTGGCCGCCTGACGGCCCAGCGCATGGCCGGCG
>JBBIHL010000327.1:2823-4019 GCA_037447075.1 Candidatus Eiseniibacteriota bacterium
CCGCCGCCGATGTGCCCGCCACCCCCCATGTGGCCGCCGCCGGAGTGGCCGCCTCCGCCTCCGTGCATCTGGGCGTGACTGGTGCCTGCCGATGCCACCAGCGTCGCCGCGAGCAGAGCGACCGCGAGTGCCGGCGCTCCGAGGGCTGCTTGGATCCTGGTGGTGTTCATGACGTCCTCCTCTCTTCTCGCCCATCTCTGCCAGCGGGGAGCGGACATCCTCTGCCATCATTCTCCGCCCATGGGGGCGGCGCGGCAACGCGCATGCCCATGTCTTTGCACACGTTTGACCTCGGGGAGCGGTTCCCCGGCTCGGGCGAGGTGATCTAGCTCCCGGCCTTGGCCTTGGGCTTCACCGCGGGCGGCTTGCGCTCCACGCGCACGTCGTAATCCTCCGACGCCAGGCGGATCATCCGCCCTCTGGGGTGCATCCACACGTCGAAGCTCGCGGTGGGGTCCGAGAGCCGGAAGTGCTCGGCCACCACGGAGGTCGCTCCCCAGGGAACCGACTCCTTGCCCACGCGCTTGATGCGGGCGTCCAGGATGGTGTCCCTGGGCCCCAGCACCAGGAGCGAGACGTCGCGTTCCTCGAAGGAGACCCCCGACAGGTTGCGCAGCGCCACGTCAATCAGCGAGTAGACGCCGGCCTCGAACACGAAGAGCCGCCCCGGCGGTTTGGGGTAGGTAGTCCCCTCACCGCCCACGGCGTCCTCGCGGTAGATGGTCAGCACGGTGTCGCCCGGCACCACGCCCCGCTTGACCGAGTCACCGGCGACCTGGGTCTTGGACGTGTAGTCCCGCATCTCGAAGTCGAGGCGGCTCATGACCAGGCGGATGTCGCGCTCGACGGTCCGCGGCCCGTCCCGGGTCTCGACCTTCTGCGTGGCGGAGGCGGAGAGCACCAGGCTCTCCCCGAGGGCCTCGAGGAAGAACTTCTCGCTGCCGATCGAGCGGCCACCCTGGTAGACGCTGTAGGCCCCCTGGTCCAGGACCTCGTTGGCGGAGGCGGGAAAGGCGGCGAGGAGAACGGCCAGGAGAAGGCCGCGGACGATCTTCACGGGAGAAAGCATATCACGCCGCGCGGCAGGGGACGCCACGCCGGGGGGCTTTCCGGGCGCGCAACACCCCGATCTTGACGCCTTCCTGTCAAGGTGTCCATCCCGCCTTCTCGGCGGGACCCCGACGCATGGAACGGGG
>JBBIHL010000328.1:0-4007 GCA_037447075.1 Candidatus Eiseniibacteriota bacterium
GGCCCAGCGCGCCGGAGCACAACGTCGCTGGCCTCGGCGGGCGCCCGCGCGCGCCTGCGCGCCGCCCGCGGGTGGGTGGCCTGGGGCCTCGCCTGGTTCTTGCTGGCCTCGGCCACGCTGGCCACGGTCTATCCGATGTGGATGCCGAACCGCAGTCAGTTCGGCAGCCTGGGCGCCGGCGTGGCGCTGGTGGCGGCCCTCGACGCGGCCCATCCCGCGCTGGACGGCGCCCTGGTGGCGGTGCGCCTGGGGCTGCTGGCCCTGGCGCCCGGAGCGCCGCGCGAGATCGCGCTCACCCCGCCCAGCCGGGGCGCCTTCATGGACTTCCCTCGGCTGGCGCGGCTGCAGCGCCTGATGGAGTGGACCCGCCACCGGCTCAAGGCGCGCTACCCGGCGCTCCCGCGCGGGGCGCGGGTCGGGCAGCACTACCTGCCGTGGGCCGCCGAGTACGCCTTCGGGGGCTCGCATGCCTTGCAGGTGTGGTATCGCGACACCACCCTGCACTGGACGCGCTTCGACGAGTTCCGCAGGCGGCCGGACCTCGAGCCGGTGACCTTCGTGGAATACCAGCCCGGGCGCCGGCCCCCGATCGCGCTGGTGGATCCACGCGCCATGCGGTCGCTGCTGCTCGGGGCCGATCGGCTGGCGGGATCGGACTGGGACGGCGCGCTGGCCGAGCTGGGGCGCGCCGACTCGCTCCAACCCGACCGCGACGCCGCCGTGTTCCTGGGCACGCTGGCCGGCAAGCGGGCCGTGTGCCGCCTGGCACTGGGGGAATGGGCCGAGGCCGAGCGCGAGGCCAGGGCCGGCCTGGCGCTGTGGCACGAGAACAACGACAGCCGCTACATCCTCGCCCAGCTAGCGGCTCACCGCCGGCAATGGGGGGAGGCCGCGGCCCAGCTGGACACACTGCTGGCCACCGACCCCCGGGACCAGGGCGCGCAGGACCTCTACCGCTGGGTCCAGGAGCAGCGCGGCGGCCCGCGGCGCTGACGGAGCCAACGCCACGACGACCGGCGTCGCCAGTCAGCGAGCTGATCTTCCGCCCCGGGCCCGCCCCCGGGGTCGTCATCCTGCCCTGGCTGCGCGCGCAAGGGAGTGGACGGCGGCATCTGCGTGCGGGTCGCCCCCGGCGTGTGCACCGCCGTTTGGAGCATGGGCCCCCCGCCGGCAAGCACGGGGCATCCCGATCCCCCAGCCCCCTGCTTGGCCACGCAACGCACCGCGCTCCGCGCCGTCTTCAGCCGGCTGCGCGTCGAGGGGTTGACAGAGACTTTGCTTGACGGTCCGGCGCGAGCGCGTCGCCCTCGCCTCGCTACGGGTCTTACCACCGCGCGCTGACGGGCGCAGGAGGCGCAACGGCGGCCTCCTTCGGCGCGGGGGCGGAGGAATCCCGTCGGGGGCCGCTCGACACGTCCTGCGCGGCTCCCCGGGCGCCGCAGGGGGTCATGATACAAAGGGAACGCCCCCGCCGCCGACCCGCCCCCGCGGAGTCACGCCCGTGCGCGGCTACTCCCTGTCCCATCTCTCCGATCCGGTGCTCCTGCGCGGTCTCGCGACGCTGGTCGCCCAGGACCGCGCCGCCACCGCCGTCCTGCTCGCCCACCTCGGCGAGGTGGACGCCCGGCGCCTCTACCTGCCGGCGGGGTTTCCCTCCATGTTCTGCTACTGCATCCACCAGCTGGCCTCTGGGAAGAGGCGGCCTACAAGCGCATCCGGGCGGCGCGCACCGCCCGCCAGTTTCCCGCCCTCTTCGCCGCGCTGGCCGACGGCCGGCTGCACGTGAGCGCGGTGGTGATGCTGGCGCCCTACCTGAGGCCGGAGAACGCCGACGAGCTGCTGGCGGCCGCCGCGCACCGCAGCAAGGCCGAGCTGGAGCGCCTGCTGGCGGAGCGCTTCCCGCGGCCGGAGCTGCCGGCCCGGGTCGAGGCGCTTTCTCCACCGCTGGCCCTCGGGGAACTGGCCCCGGGGACAGTTGAGGCAGAAGGGCCCGGCGAGCCCCAACTGGCCCCGGGGACAGTCGAGCCACCCACCCCGCGACCCCGGCTGGCGCCGCTGGCACCCCAGCGCTACGCCCTGCAGTTCACCATCGGCCAGGAGACCTACGACAGGCTGGGCTACGCCCAGGCCCTGCTCGGCCACGCGCTGCCCTCGGGCGACGTGGCCGCGGTATTCGACCGCGCTCTCGACGCGCTCATCGGCCAGCTGGAGCGGAGCAAGTTCGCGGCCACGACCCGGCCTCGCCCCCAACCCCGGCCCGCGTCGGCGGACCCCCGCCACATCCCGGCGGAGGTCAAGCGCACGGTCTGGCAGCGCGATGGCGGCCAGTGCACCTTCGTCGGCGACAGCGGGCAGCGCTGCCCGGCCCGCACCCGGCTGGAGTTCGACCACGTCGTCCCCGTCGCTCGCGGGGGTCAGGCCACGTAGCGGGGATCCGTCTCCGGTGCCGTCCGCATAATCAGTACGCCGCCGAGTGCACCTTCGGGACCGGGTTCATGGAGCGCAAGCGCCGCGAGGCGAAGGGGCGGGCCGGGGCGGCCCAGGCGTCGCCGGAGCGCGACGTGGCGCCCTGGCTGCGGCAGCTGGGGTTCCGCCCCGAGGAGGTGCGCCGGGCGGTGGTGGCGTGCGAGGCGATCCCCGGGGCCTCACTGGAGGAGCGGCTGCGCTTCGCCCTGGCCGTCCTGCAGCCGCCTCACCGCCGGGTCCGCAACGGCCAGGTTGCGGGGACAAGATGCGCCGCGGTGAGTCACGGGAGCCAGGGGACCAGCCCCTCCGGCCCTTGATCGCATCGGAAAGGCGACCGACCCGCGGGCTTCCCGACCGCGAGCCGATCGCAGAACGTCGTCGCTTCGCGCGAGACGAACCAGGCGATGCCGGGCTCGACTCGGAAGGCCCGGACTTCCGAGCCGCTTCCGAGTCGTTTGCGCCAGTCGGCAGACGGGTCGGCAGCGGCGACGCTGCGCGGGCCGAGGAGGGCGCCCGACGCCCCTGACGCAGCCTACCGCTGGTCGCTCGTCTGGGCCTCGCCCTTGAGCGCGGCGTGGGCCGCGGCCAGGCGCGCCACCGGCACGCGGAACGGCGAGCACGAGACGTAGTCCAGCCCGATCTCGTGGCAGAACTCCACGCTCGAAGGTTCGCCGCCGTGCTCCCCGCAGATCCCCACCTTGAGCCCCGGCCGGGCCGCGCGGCCGCGCTGGGTGGCGTCCCGCATCAGGGCCCCCACCCCGTCGCGGTCGAGCCGGACGAAGGGGTCGGCCGGCAGCAGCCCCCCGTCCACGTAGGGGCCCAGGAACTTGCCGGCGTCGTCCCGCGAGAAGCCGAAGGTCATCTGCGTGAGGTCGTTGGTGCCGAAGGAGAAGAACTCGGCCGCCTCGGCCACGCGCTGGGCGGTGACGGCGGCGCGGGGCACCTCGATCATGGTGCCCACCAGGTAGTCCACCGTCACGCCCTTGCGCTTCATCACCTCGTCCGCCACCCGGCGGACGATGGCCTCCTGGGCGCGGAACTCCGCCGCGTCCCCCACCAGGGGGATCATGACCTCGGGGTTGGCCCGCGTGCCGGCGCGGGCCAGCTCGCAGGCCGCCTCGAAGATGGCGCGGGCCTGCATCTCGGTGATCTCGGGGTAGGTGATGCCCAGCCGGCAGCCGCGGTGGCCGAGCATGGGGTTGAACTCGTGCAGCTCCTCGACGCGCTTCAGGAGCCGCTCGCGCTCGGCGAGCTTGCGCGGCATGGGGGCCGACTTGCGCCGCGCGCGCCCGCGCTCCCACTCGGCCCGCAGCAGCGCCACCTCCACCATCAGCTCCTCGCGCCTGGGCAGGAACTCGTGCAGCGGCGGGTCGAGCGTGCGGATGGTGACGGGCAGGCCGCCCATCTCCTTGAAGAGCCCCTTGAAGTCCGCGCGCTGGAAGGGAAGCAGCCGCGCCAGGGCGCGGCGGTAGCGCCTCATGGGCGCCGCCATCCGCCTGCGGGCCGCGGTCAGCTTGGCGCGCAGCGGGCGCGCGGCCGGG
>JBBIHL010000329.1:0-3998 GCA_037447075.1 Candidatus Eiseniibacteriota bacterium
CACGCCGCCTCCACCGCGGCCGGCTCCCCCGAGACCACCACCTGCCCGGGGGCGTTGAGGTTGGCCGGCACCACCACGCCGCGCGCCGACGCCTCGCGGCAGGCGGCCTCGACCCCCGCCGCCTCCAGACCCAGGATGGCCGCCATCGCCCCGGGGCGCTCGATCCCCGCCTGGAACATCAGCTCCCCGCGCTGGCGGACCAGGCGCAGCGCGTCGGCGAAGTCCAGGGCTCCGGCCGCCACGCACGCCGAGTACTCGCCCAGGCTGTGTCCCGCGGCGAACGCGGGCCGCACGCCGTGGCCCTCCAGCAGGCGCAAGGCCGCGACGCTGTGGGTGAGCAGCGCGGGCTGGGTGTGGACCGTCTTGCGGAGCTCCGCCTCGGGACCGCTCCAGCACACCGCGCTGAGCGCGAACCCCAGGACCCGGTCGGCCTCCTCGAACACCGCGCGCGCGGCCGGGTAGCGCTCGGCCAGCGCGCGTCCCATGCCCACCCGCTGGGCGCCCTGGCCCGGAAAGAGCAAGGCCACCTTCATCGGGTCCCCTCCGCCGCGGCGGCGCGCGCCGGAGCCAGCGGCGCGGTGTCGTAGGCCCAGCGCGCCACCGACGCCCCCCAGGTCACCCCGCCGCCGAACGCCATGAAGCCCACCACGTCTCCGCGCTGGAGCCGGCCTTCGCGCACCACCTCGTCCAGGCTGATGGGGATGGAGGCCGACGAGGTGTTGCCGTAGCGGTCGATGTTCACGACCACGCGGTCGGGCGGCAGCTGCAGCCGTTCGCGCACCGCATCGATGATGCGCAGGTTGGCCTGGTGGGGGATGAGCAGCTTGATCTCGGCGGCCGCCAGGCCGGCGTGGGCGAGCGAGGCCTGGGTGCTGTCGCTCATCGCGCGCACCGCCACCTTGAACAGCTCCTTGCCCCTCATGCGGATGAAGTGCTGGCGGGCGCGCACCGTCTCGCAGCTGGCCGGCAGGCGCGAGCCGCCGGCCGGCACGTCGAGCAGCTCGCCCAGGGCGCCGTCGCTCTGCATGTGGACGGAGAGCACGCCCTCGTGCGGGGCGCAGGGGCGCATCACCGCGGCCCCGGCGCCGTCGCCGAACAGCACGCAGGTGTTGCGGTCGGTGTAGTCCACGATGCGCGACAGCGTCTCCACCCCGATCAGCAGCACGGTGTGGCACTGGCCCGAGGCGATCAGCGACTTGCCCAGCCCCAGCCCGTAGATGAAGCCGGTGCACGCCGCGAACACGTCGTAGGCGGCGGCGCGCGAGGCTCCCAGGCGCTCCTGCACCGTGCAGGCGCAGGAAGGCAGGAAGCGGTCGGGGGTGGTGGTGGCCACCATCAGGTGGTCCACCTCCTCGGGCTCGACGCCGGCCACCTCCAGGGCGCGCCGCGCGGCCACCACCGCCAGGTCCGAGCTGGCCTCGCCGTCGCCCACGATGCGGCGCTCGCGGATCCCGGTGCGCTCGCGGATCCACTCGTCCGAGGTGTCCACCATGCGCTCGAGATCGAAGTTGGTGAGCACCCGGTCGGGCACGCACATGCCCGTGCCCACGATGGCGGCGCCGCGCAGGCGGCCGGGGTCAGGCGGCGCTGCCATAGTCCGCTTCGATCTCCTGGCGGATGTGCTCGTTGACGCGCTGCTCGACGAAGCGCACCACGGTGCGGATGCCGCTCTGGATGGCCTTGGCCCGGCTGCTGCCGTGGCCGATGAAGCACACGCCGTTCACGCCCAGGAGGGGCGCGGCGCCGTACTCCTCCCAGTCGAGCTGCTTCTTGAGGCGCCGCAGCGCCGGCCGCATCAGCAAGGTGCCGAACACCGCCAGGGGGTCGCGGCGGATCTCGTCGCGGAGCTTGGCCACCAGCAACCCCGCCACGCTCTCGGCGGTCTTGAGCACCACGTTGCCGGTGAAGCCGTCGGTCACCACCACGTCGGCGGTGCCCTTGAAGATGTCGCGCCCCTCCACGTTGCCGATGAAGTTCAGGTGCGAGGCGCGCTTGAGGAGCTCGTGGGCCTCGAGCACCAGGTCGTTCCCCTTGTTGCTCTCCTCCCCGATCGAGAGCAGCCCCACCCGGGGATTGGGGCGGCCCAGCACGTAGCGCGCGTAGACCGAGCCCATGTGGGCGAACTGGACGAGGTACTGGGGCTTGCACTCGGCGTTCGCCCCCACGTCGAGCACCACCGAGCCGCCCGCCGGGTTCGGGAAGTAGGCGGCGATGGCGGGGCGGGACACCGCCTCGAGCCGGCCCAGGCCCAGCAGGGCGGTGGCCACCACCGCGCCGGTGTTGCCGGCGCTGAAGATGGCGTCCAGGTCCCCCTGCTTGTGGAGCTGGGTGATGACGCCGAGCGACGACCCGCTCTTGCGGCGCGCGGCCGCCGCGGCCTTCTCGGCCATCTCGATGCGTTCGCTGGCGTGGCGCACGTCCACCGCCAGCCCGTCGGCGTGATGCCGTCGGAGCTCGGCGTGGATCTCGCCCTCGTCCCCCACCAGGGTGACGGCGAAGGCCCCCGGGGCGGCGCGCATCGCCCGCACCGTGCCGTCCACGATCACGCTGGGACCGTAGTCCCCGCCCATGGCGTCAATGCCGATCCGCGGGGTCGCGCTCATCCCTGCCGGCGTGCGGGCCTACTCGGCGCGCGGCGTGACGATTCCCTCGCCGTCGTAGTAACCACAGTTGGGGCAGACCCGGTGCGGCAGCTTGGGGCTGCTGCAGTGGGAGCACGGATGCAGCCCCGGGCTCTTCAGCTTCCAGTGGGTGCGCCGCTTCTTGCCGCGCGTGCTCGAATGCCTGCGTTTCGGGAGCGCCATGCGTTCTCCTCTCGTTCCGTCCCGGCGGCCGGGCTCAGCCGGAGCCGCAGCCGCAGGGTCCCAGGTTCAGGTCCGCCCCGCACCCGGGGCAAAGGCCGCGGCAGTCCTCCCGGCAGAGCGGAGCCATCGGCCATTCGAGCAGGAGCGATTCCTGCGCCGCCTGGCGAAGGTCGAGCTGCCGGCCGTCGTGAAACACCATGTAGTCGCCCCGCTCGAGCTCGGCGTCCTCCCCCCTCCGGCCCACGCCCTGGCGATCGCTGAACAGGCTGAACTCGCCCACCAGGCTCCGCTCGAACGCCGCCAGGCAGCGCGCGCACTCGAACCGCGCGACGGCTGCAACCGTGCCCCGGATGGCCACTTGGTCGCCGGACCGGTCGCACGCGAGGTCGGCGCGGACCGGGCCGAGCCAGTCCGGGCCGCCAAGCTCGACATCTGCGGGGGCGCCTTCGAGCCGAAGCTGGCTAAATCCCTGCTTGAGGCCCGCTAAATCCAGGACAAACACTGGCATAGCGGGTCACTCCTCTCCGCGCGCAGGGCGCGATTTCGCGCACACTACCACAGGCCTATCCGACGGTCTAGCGGCTTGAACGGGATGGGCTTGCACCTCCGCCGACCCGTCGCCCGGCTCCGGGAGACGCGGCCGGGGCCGACGACCGGGTCCGCTATCGCGCTCGCCCTTGAGCCGCCACGCCGAAGAGGAAGCCAATCTCGCGCTCCGCGCTGGCGGTGCCGTCCGAGGCGTGGACCGAGTTGCGTTGCTTGCTCTCGCCGTACAGCGCCCGCACCGTGCCGGGCGCCGCCAGGGCCGGGTCGGTGGCGCCGACCAGCTCGCGCAGGCGCCGCACCGCGTCCTCGCGCTCCAGGCAGCAGAGCATCACCGGACCCGACGTCATGTAGTCCACCAGGTCGGCGAAGAAGGACTTCTCCCGGTGCTCCGCGTAGAAGGCCTCGGCCTCCTCCCGGGTGAGCCGGGCCAGGCGGGCCTCCCGCACCCGGAAGCCGTCCGCCTCGACCTGGGCCAGGATCGCGCCGATCAGGTTCCGCCCGACGGCGTCCGGCTTGACGATGAACAGCGTGCGCTCCAGTGCCACGTCGCGCCTCCTTGCGGTGGGTGTGGCGGGGGCGCCGGGGTTCATTTCCCCCTGGCCGCCCGAGGGCGCCGCCGATCGCGGCGGCGCGGCGGCCGTCCCGCGG
>JBBIHL010000330.1:0-3993 GCA_037447075.1 Candidatus Eiseniibacteriota bacterium
CCTGCGCGCCGGCGGTCCTGCGTCGCGACGCCGCCTGCGCCGCGGAGCTTCCGGCGTGGGATTCCTCGATCGGCGCCAGGGCCGCGGTGATGTCGAAGAACGAGTAGGGGCGGCGCTCGGACTCGAAGGCGAAGCTCAGGTCGGGTAGCGGCCCCAGGCTCGTGCCGAAGTAGCGGTCGAAGATCAGGCGGAAGGTGTTGACCGGGCTGACGGACGGATACAGCCGGTCGCCCCCGCCGCCGGGCAGGTAGAAGGCGTTCAGGATCCCCATCTTGAGCCGGAGCTCGCGCGGGGTGGCGTCCTTCCAGCGGAAACGCATGATCGCGTACTGGTAGCGTTCGGGGTAGGGGCCTTCGTCGCTCTGGATCACGATGATCGGGGGTGTCGCGGAGCTCTCCAGGATGCGGTCCACGACCCGGAGCACCCGGCCGTTCAGGTAGGCGACCTGCTCCACGTAGGCCGCCCGGCCTCCCTTGATCTCCTCCCCCCGCTTCGTCACGAACCGGCCCTCGGGGTCGAACACGTAGGGCGGGTGGGGAACCAGCAGGTGCGCGAACACGAACCACGGTCCCCCCTCGCGCGGGATCTTCCCCAGCTGCTCGAGCTGGTCCAGCGTGCGAACCCACTGCGACCGGCGCGGGTCCACCACGTCGCCGAAGAGCCCGAACCCCCGTCCCAGCGCGTAGAACAGCGTGGTGCGGTAGCAGAGCATCGCGAAGTAGGGCGGCGCTCCGCCGTTGCGGTTGATCGCCGCGTAGGGGTTGCTCCGCGTGGGGTCCCACCACGATCCGATGTTGATCAGCCGGTAGCCCCACCCGGAGAGGAGCCGCCGGACGCGGCTGTCGCGGATCATGCGGTAGAGGGGCGTCCAGTCGTCGCTCGCGGAGCCCAGCCGGCGGGGGAGCGCATCGAGGTACTCCATGTTGAGGGACGAGGCCAGCGAATGGGAGGTCTTCAGGTAGTTGGCGTTGCTCCGGCGCGCGACGTAGAAGCCCCGTCGCTCCAGCTCGTCCAGGAAGCCGCCGTTGTCGAAGCCGAACTCCCGCTCCAGCGTGGCCGCGCTCGCGTAGCGGTCGAGGATGATGTAGTAGACATCGGGCCGCCAGCCGAGGCGGGCCGGAGCCGGCGCATCGGCCCGCGCGGCCTGAGGCGCCGGATAGGAGGCGCGCTTCGCCGTGTAGTAGGCGATGCGAGGGAGCGGCATCACGACCAGCGCCAGGCCGAACACGTTGAGGAAGCGCATCAGGGCGGGCGCACGGCTTCCGGCGCGCGCGACGGCCACCAGCACCAGGAGGATCAGCACCACGGCGGCCGGCGCCAGGATGGCGGTACGGTCCAGCACGGAGAAGGGTGGGTGGTGGTTCAGGAACAGCGACACGTGCTGGTAGGAGAGGATCGCGAAGAGGGTGGCCGTCGCGACCATCGCGCCCCGCACGACGTCCTTCAGCAGGGCTGCGGCCAGGGCCCACGCCACGACCCCCAGGGTCACCGAGGCCAGAGCCGGCAGGAGCAGCTCCTGCAGGAGCAGCTCGTGCGCGTTCTCCGCGAACAGGAAGAGGATGGGCGCCAGGGCGAAGCAGAACGGGTGCCACGGCAGCGGCCGTCTCATGGCACCGTCGCTCACCGATCGCGCCGGCGGAAGAGGTAGAGGACGCGCTCGCTCTGCGGGAGCGGCTGGCGATCCTCCAGGTTGAACCATTCCGTGAAGGCCGACTCGAAGGCGGCCTGCGTGTAGCCGGTGAAGAGGTGCTCGCGCGATCCCATGAGGCGCCGGGCCTGGTCGTCCCCGGGCGGGACGAACTCCACCACCACCCAGCGCGCCGCCTGGGCCAGGAACGCGGCGATGCGGGAGAAGGGCAGGTGGTTGCCGATCGCCAGGTGATGGAGGAGCGCCAGCGCCAGCGCCAGGTCGGCCGGACCGCGGTCGAGCAGCGAGAGCCGCTCCCGATGGTGCCAGCCCAGGCTGGGGCTGGGGTTGGTGAGGTCCACGACCAGGGGCAGCAGCCGCGCATCCCGCGCCCGGCACGCCTCGCGAAAGTTCTCCTCGACCGAGTCGGCGTCGCCGTCGATGGCCACGGTGTAGGCGCCCTTGGCCGAGGCCACGCGGCTGATCGCCCCGGTGTTGGCGCCCAGGTCCCAGACGCATCCCGGACGGAGGCGGTCCAGGTAGCGGCCCACGACCTCCGTCTTGTGGGTCAGCGCGGCGCTCGCGTAGTGGCTGGTGGCGTAGTAGCTCCGCCAGTGGCTGGTGGCCGGCGCCGGGCGCAGGCCCTCCACCCCGGAGCGCAGGCTCTCGAGGATGGCCCCCAGGCCGGCGGCGGTCACGGCACCGCGCGGGTCCGCCGCGCGACCGGCATGGCGCTTCTGGCTGCGCGCGTGCAGGTGGAGGTGGACCAGCAGCGGCAGCGAGAAGCGCGAGCGCCAGGGCAGCAGCGCGCTGGCCAGGTCGAGCGGCACGCCGTCGAGCAGCGGGCGCAGCAGCTGGGCCAGGCGCGCGTCCCTGAAGCTCATGAGCGCGAGCGGCGCGAGGAAGTGCTGGCAGAACTGCCGGTAGGCGACCCAGGGGGCGCCCGGGCGGTGGATCTCGAACGAGAGGGTGTCGATCAGCACGGGCCGATAGCCGACGAACTGGATGTTGTAGGCGCTCGCGTCCTTGAGCGACATGCCGTGCTCCAGCGCACGCCGCTGGATCTCGAGCGTGGCGAGGGCCGCCTGCTGGAGCTGCGAGAAGCTCCACTCGTACGGGTAGGAGACGAAGGGGACCGGCTGGGGCCGGATGATCCTGAACGCCTGCTCGGGCAGACCCTCGGGCGGCGTCGTCTCCTCGTGGGGCACGAGCTGCCCGCGCTCCACCAGGCGGCCGTAGAGCCCGGACGACATCAGGCGTTCGTAGTGCTCCCGATAGCCAAGGTTGATCTGCCGGTAGACCTGGCCGTCGCGGCGGTAGACGAAGCCGCTGGGGTCGCGAAACGAGGAGGCCGCGACCGGGTCAGCGGTCGGGGTGGTCATCGGGGCGGCGTCCGGGGAGCAGGGTCTTGAGGAACCCGACGAGCCTCCGCCAGGAGGCCTTGAGGGTGAACAGCCCGGCCAGGAGGGCGCCGATCGCCACCTGAAACATGTAGCTGCCGGTGCCCGGATCCAGATACGCGTGCGCCTTGGGAGGGAGGAGGCACTGCAGGGCGGCCGCCGCCGCCAGCAGGCCGGCGGCTCGAGCGAAAAGACGCCGCCCCCGCCGGCGGGTTCCCCGCCCCGGGTGGTGCGTCCGGCGTGCCCCCGCACGCCCGCGCCGAAGACAGGGGTCGCCTCTGGAGCGGCCTGCGCTGTGCATGATGCAGTTTCCGTTGGAGACGGATCGGCCGGCGAGTTCCGTCCCGGGGATGAATCAGGAGCGCTCCATGTCGCGGATGGATGGGGGATGCATCCCCGCGGCAGCCACGAGTTCCAACCCTGTAATCATCCCTCCACCACCCGCCAGCGTCAACCTCCCGTTGCCGCGCGCCCGGAAGCCGCCGCTGCGCACGCCCGCGGCGGGCGCAACACGCCCGCCGGTGCACACTTGTGCCGAGCCGGTTTCCGAACCCGCGCGTCCCCGGCGCGGGGAGCGGCAGGCATGGGTCGCTGCCACCGCGCCGGCCGGAGCGACCTGCTACGCTGGCGGGCATGGGCGCCTGCTTCGTCGGCATCGACCTGGCGTGGTCGCCGCGGAATCCCTCCGGCGTGGCGGCGCTGGTGCCGGCGGGTCCGCGCGACGGTGAGGCGCTTCGGGTGGCGGCGGTGGAGACCCTCGCGCGCGACGGGGAGATCGCGGACTTCGTGGGCGCCCACCTTGCGGCCACGACCGTCGTGATGGTGGATGCGCCGCTCGTGATCCCCAACGCCGCGGGGATGCGCGAGTGCGACCGCGAGATCACCCGGCGCTTCGGGCGCCGGCAGGCGGGCTGCTATCCGGCCAACCGCGGCAACATGGGGCGCTACAACGGCGGCGTGCCGCGG
>JBBIHL010000331.1:0-3984 GCA_037447075.1 Candidatus Eiseniibacteriota bacterium
CGGTGTTCCTGGCCACCCGCGGGTTCGAGGCCGAGGCGGTGGACGCGGCCCCCGAGGCGCTCGCCCGCGGGCGGGAGCTGGCGGCGCGCGAGGGCGTGACGATCACCACATGGGAGCAGGATCTCGAGCGCGAGCCGCGGCTGCCCGAAGGGCGATACGGGGGTGTGGTGTGCTTTCGCTTCCTGTTCCGCCCGCTCTTCGCCGCGCTGGCGCAGGCCCTCGCGCCCGGCGGCCACCTGGTCTACGAGACCTACCGGCGGGGCGCGCGTCCCTATGCCCGCCCGCGGCGCGCGCGCTTCCTGCTGGAGCCGGGCGAGCTGCGCGCCGCGTTCGCCGGCCTGGAGGTGCTGCACTACTCCGAGCCGGAGCCCGAGGGCGGGCCGGCGACCGCGCGGCTGTGGGCGAGGAGGGGGTAGCTGCCGGGTTGCCGGCCGGGCGGTGCCCGCCTAGGATGCACCGCGGCTGCTTGTTCAGAGGCAAGTGCCGGACACCTCGGGCTCAAGGGGCTGTGGTATGCGCGGAGGGCAGATGGCGGAAAGGTCACGCGATTGGCTCCGGCAGGCGGAGGTGGACCTTCGCCACGCCCGCAGCTCCGTCGAGACCGGCTTCCACGAATGGGCCGCGTTCGCGGCTCACCAGGCCGCGGAGAAAGCAGCCAAGGCCCTCTTCCAGCGACTTCACCTGGAGGCCTGGGGGCACGCGCTGAGCGCCCTGATGCAGTCACTCCCTGCGGAAGCCAGACCGGAGCCGAGCCTGATCGAACGAGCCAAGAACCTGGATCTCCACTACATCCCGACCCGCTACCCGAACGGCTTCGAGCGGGGAGCACCGACGGACTACTACACCCGAAGCCAGGCCGAACGTGCCATCGCCGATGCAGAGGCCATCCTCGAGTTCTGTCGTCGTCAAATCGGTTGACCTCGCCGCGGTCCGCCGCTCCATGGACGAGTACGCCCGGCGGCTGCTGGCGGCGCGGCCGGAGATCGAGGAGATCGTCGTCTTCGGCTCGTTCGAAGCTGGGAACTACGCCCCGGGCAGCGACCTGGACGTCTTCATCATCCTGACACGCTCGGACCGGCGGCCCCACGAGCGCATCCCCGAACTCTTCCCCGGCCGCTTCCCGGTCCCGGTAGACGTCTTCCCGTTTACCCGCGAGGAAATGGCATCGCTCGCGCCCTCGCTCCTGCTCGACGCCGTCGGGCGCAGCCGGTGGAGGTACCGGCGGTAGCTGGCCGGGCTCGCGCTGGACTTCGCGGGAACCCTGCTTTCGCGTTCTAGGTTCCAGCAGTCCCCCGATTCGCCCGACCCTCCGACCACCAACTGCCCGGCGCGACCCTGATCGCTGCGGCAATGAACCCCTGAGGTTGGCGGACTCGGGCGGGGAAGGCCGCGCGGAAGGCGGCCGAGTTCAGCGTTCCTGCCAGACGAAGGTCGGCTTGAGGCACACCGGCTCGAAGCCAAGCCGCATGAGGTTCCGCCGCGACCCGTCCGGGCGGCCGGGTCCCGGGGCCAGGGTCTCGGCCCACGCCCAGCGGCAGCCGCGACGGGCCGCGCGGCGCAGTCGCGCGGCGATCAGCGCGCCATGCACGCCCCGGCGGCGCCAGCGGGTGAGCGTTGCCGCTCCGCCCAGCCAGGCAAGAGCGCCCGCGACCCAGACGGCCCCAACGCCCACCGGTCTCGTTGCGGCCCAGGCCAGGTAGTGCTCGGGGCCCGGCGCGGCGGCGGCGGCCAACGTCCATCCCCGCCGACTCCCGGGTACCCCGAAGCACCGCTCGTGGATGCCCACCACCGCCGGCGCCTGGGCCGGCCCGGCTCTCACCACCCGCACCGGCGACGCCACGCTTGGAACCGGCCGGCGACCGTCGCGCAGCAGCAGCGTGAGTCCACCCTGCCGCCTGAAGCCGCGCTTCTGGAGCCAGCCGGCGATCCGTAGGGCCTGCGGGCCGGGGCCGAGCAGCACGCTGAAGCGCCTCACGCCGGCCGCCCGATACCAGGCGACGATCTCGTCCACCATCGCCTCCCGCGCCCGGCCGCGATGGCCGAGACCCTTCACCCGGTTCATGCGCAGCGAGTCGCTGGTCTCGAGCAGGGTCAGGAACGCGTCGCCGATCCGGGTGACGCGCGGCCGCAAGCGCCGGGCCTCGTCCGGCGGGAGCAGCTTCCAATGACGCTCGACGCTGCGGACGCCCATCGCCTCGATGCGGCGCAGGAGCGAGGATCGGGGCGCCAGCTTCAGTGGATTCAAGGACGGGGCCCTCCGCCCGCACGAGCTCCGGCGTCTCGTGCCGCTCGGGCCGGAGCACGAGCCGTCCGTCGCAGGCCGGCACGGTATCATGCCCTTCCCCACCCGCGCCGGCAGATGCGCGAACCGCCTGCGCGCCAGGCCTCTGGCCATGCCTGTTAGAATCCGCTTGCGTTTCTCCCCGAACTCGCCGATACTACGGTTGTCTTCGGTCGATGTTGGATGTGCTGTTCGCGTTCGAGTCCGCCAAGGGCGCCCTTGGCGGCTTTTTCGTACCGCCCTCCCCGATCGAAGGTCCGGCCATGGTGGCCGGACACGGCCTGAGCGTGAATCACCCGCTTCGCGACGCGCAGGCAAGCCGCCGCGTGATCGCCCGCGGCGACCGCTGAACGCGTTCCAGGCCATCGAGCCGACGCGCGCGACCCCGGGTCGCCTCCGCTCGGCACAACCCCATCAGGAGATCCCATGCCATTCGCTGCGCTCGGCCTGCCCGACCCCATCACCCGGGGCGTGCGGGCCGCCGGCTACACCGATCCCACACCCATTCAACGCAAGGCCATCCCCTTGATCCTCCCCGGCCACGACGTGGTGGCGGCCGCCCAGACCGGCAGCGGCAAGACCGCCGCGTTCCTGCTTCCCATCCTGGCGCGGCTCCTGCGCGGGCAGCGGGCGCTGCGGGCGCTGGTCCTGGTGCCCACCCGCGAGCTCGCGGCCCAGGTCGAGGCCTGCGCGCGGGACTACGCGCGCTTCGCCCCGGTGCGCGTGGGCGCCGTCTACGGCGGCGTTCCCATCGGCCCCCAGGAGCGGATGCTCCGCAACCAGGGCGTTGACCTGCTGGTCGCCACGCCCGGCCGGCTCCTCGACCTCCACGGCCGCCAGTCGCTGCCCCTGGAAGACGTCGAGGTGCTGGTGCTGGACGAGGCCGACCGCATGGTGGACATGGGGTTCGCCCCCGACCTGAAGCGCATCCTGCGGCTCCTGCCGCGCCGCCGGCAGACCCTGATGTTCTCCGCCACCATGCCGGCCGAGCTCAACGCCGTGGCGCGCGACGCGCTCAAGGACCCCCGGCGCCTGGAGCTGGCCCCGCCCACGCGCCCGGCGCAGAGCATCGCCCAGGCCTTCTATCCGGTGCCGCGGCACCTCAAGTCGGAGCTGCTCGACCGGATCCTGGCGGGCTCGCGCGAGCACAGCGCCCTGGTCTTCGCGCGCACCAAGCGCGGCGCCGACCGGCTGGCCCGCCAGCTCCAGCGCCGCGGGCACGTGGTGGAGCTGCTCCACGGCGACCGCAGCCAGGGCCAGCGCGAGCGGGCGCTGGGCGCCTTCCGCCGCGGCCGGGTGGACGTCCTGGTCGCCACCGACATCGCCTCCCGCGGCATTGACGTGGACGACGTCACCCACGTGATCAACTACGACGTGCCCCGCACGCCGGAGGACTACGTCCACCGCATCGGCCGCACCGGGCGCATGAACGCTTCCGGGGACGCGCTCACCTTGGTCAGCCCCGAGGAGCACCAGGAGGTGGCGGCCATCGAGCGCGCGCTGGGACGGCGGGTGGAGCGGGTCACGGTCCCGGGGTTCGACTACGCCCGCCGGGCCGAGTCGGCGCCGGCCCAAAAGCCGCGCCGCCACGGGCACGATGCCGCCGGGCATGGCGCCCGATCTCGCGGCGATCGGCGGCCGAACGGGACGGTGCGGACTCCGGCGGTCGCGTGGTCACCGGGCGCCCCGCTGCCCGTGGCCGC
>JBBIHL010000332.1:0-3984 GCA_037447075.1 Candidatus Eiseniibacteriota bacterium
GGCCGCGGCGCTGGCGCTGGGCGGCTCGCTGCTGGTGAGCTACGCGCGTGCCCGGGGGGAGGCCCACGGGGTGGACTGCCGCGGCGGCCTGATGCAGCGGGCCGAGCGGCTGGTGATCCTGGCGCTGGCCTCGCTGCTCGACCCCGTCGCCGCCGCGATCGCCGGCTGGGCGGCGGGCACGCTGCTGCTCGCCGCGCTCGCGCTCATCGCCGCGGGCTCGCTCGGCGTCCCCTTCTACCGCACCGGCGCCATCGCGCGGGCGCTGGCGCGGGAGCAGGGGCCGGAGGCGTGAGGGAGGCGCCGCGGCCTCACCGCCGATAGTGCGCCTTGACCCTCCCCCAGCTGGCCGGCAGCACGGGGGTCACCGTGTCCTGGGTCGCAACCGACGCCGTGTAGACCCAATCATTGTTGCTGCCCTGGCCGCCGTTGCCGGCCACGCCCGCGGCGTAGAAGGTGATGGCTCCCGCGTTGGGCCCCGGAGCGGTCCAGTCCACCAGCCATTCGACGGGTGAGGCCTGCCCGCCGCGCGCGGAGCTTTGCTCGATGTATCGGCGCGAAGCGTACGAGCCGCCGCCGGAGATGATCTGGGTCCCCTGTCCCGCCACGTTGGCGAACGTACCCGCGCCGGCACCATTGCTCATCCGCACCGCCGTGAGCTGGAAGCCCCAGGTGCGACCGCTCGAGCCGGCGGTCTGGCTGGAGGCCAGACGGACGGTGAGCGTGTAGGTGCGGCCCTCCCGGTAGAGCGCCGGAACGTCCAGCAGCTGGAGTGAGCCGCCGGTGTCGGGCGTATTGGTGTCGTGGCAGTCCAGACAGGTCCCCTCGGCCGGAACCGAGGCGATCGCCGGGGCCGCCGTGGAAGCGTCGGGCGGGCCGCCGGCGTACGCCCAGACCAGGGCGGCAGAGAGCACCAGCAGCGCGGGGACGAGAAGGCGCAGTCGCATCCAATCCATGGGGTCCTCCCTTCGACGCGGCCCGACCTGATGCACGCATCGGGCCGCCCGGCGGCAGCCGGTGGCGTCGAAGGGAAACTGTCGAACGCGCAGGCGCTTGCGGACCCGTTGGAGCGAAGCCCTTCGGCTCACGCGGCCCGTCAACCGGGACGCTCCCACTGACGTCCTGGCGGGCGCGGATGCCAAACGGTCAGGCCGGGCGGCCGGGGCGACGCGCCGTGGCGCGGAGACTACCTCACCCGCACCAGCTTCCTGGCCGCCTCCCCGGCCGCGCCGCGCGCGCGCGCCCAGTAGAGGCCCGCGGGTGACTCGCGGCCGCCCTGGTCGCGGCCGTCCCAGGCCAGCGTGAGCGTGCCGGCGGCCGTCCAGCCGCGGTGCAGCGTGCGCACCACGCGGCCGGAGACGTCCACCACCGCCACCTCCACCGGCCCACTCGTGGGGAGGATGAGGGTGATGCGCTGCGCCCCGCGCGCGGGGTTGGGCCACGCCGCGCCCAGGGCGAGCGCGCGCGTCCGCGACCCCACGGAGAGCGGCACGAGCGCCGCGTCGTAGGCCGCGACGTCGTCCACCAGCCCCTCCACCACGCTGCCCGCTCCCAGGTCGGCCACCACGAAGCGCAGCCGCACCGCCGGGCCGGGTGTGACGAAGTCGCGCACGTGGATCTCCTCGGCGTGCCACTCGGGATGGCTCACGGTGAGCGACTCCGCGTTCACCCAGGTGAGCCCGTTGTCGGGGCTCACGTCCACCACGAAGTGGTCGGGGTAGCCGGCGTTGGTGTAGAACCAGCGCCAGAAGCCCACCACCGGGTCGGTCATCCCCGACAGGTCGAGCGCGGGGGAGATCAGCGTGGTCTTGCCGCCGTCCACGTCGGCCTGCCCCGGCGCCCCTCCGGGAGTACCGTTGCCGGTGACGAAGCAGAAGGTGCTGGGCGCCGGGGAATGGTCGTCCTCGGGCTGCGAGTCGGTGGCGAGGCCCTCCTCCGGCTCGGGATGGAGGGGGCGCAGCGCCTCCGCACGGCTCGCCGCCGCCAGCCCGACCGTCACCCCCACGGGGTCGGCGCGGAGCCATCGGCCCCCGGTCGCGTCGTCCCCCGGCGCGCCCAGCGACCAGCCGAGGTCGGCGTCGCACGAGTCGTAGAAGGCCGCCTTGAGCAGGCTCACGTCCTGGGTCTCGGCCGAATTGCCCGGCAGGTAGACCCAGCGGGTGGCGGAGGCGTAGCCGGGGCGCGCCACCACCAGCGGGGCCAGGCCGCTCGGCACCGCCGGGAAGCTGTAGGCGCCGCTCGCGCTGGTCACGGTGTCGAGCGGGGTGTAGGCCACGCTCACCTCGGCGGCCGCGAGCGGCAGCCCGGTCGCGTCCGCGGTGATGGTCCCCGAGAGGCTGGAGGTGGGCAGGCGAGTCAGCAGCACGGTGGCGGAGTCCGCCCCGCCGGCCAGGACGAGGAACGCCACCTGCGCCGTGCCGTAGCCGAACTTCGTCACCTCGGCCACGTCGTAGCCGGGGCTGGGAGCGAAGCGCACGTTGCCGTGGGCGGGGGTCCGCAGCGAGTCGCCGGCGACGGCCAGGCGGACCCGCGCGCCCTCGATGGGCTGGAGCGTGGCCGCGTCGCGCACCTTGAGCTTGAAGGTGCCGTAGACCGGGCTGGAGCGCAGCACGTAGAGGCCGGTCTGGCGGTCGCTGGCGATGATCACACCGGAGGGGAAGTAGGGCGCCACCTCCCAGCAGCCGTCGAACACGCTGGTGGGCTTGCCCGGGAAGGTGTCGTAGTAGCCGAACTCGGCCGGCGTGGTGGGATCCGTGACGTCCAGCAGACGCACGCCCTCGCTGTAGTTTGAGGCGAAGGCGGTGTCGCCCTTGACGTGCACGTTGTGCACGATGGCGTCGGGGTTGCTGGTCACGGCCCCGACCAGCAGCGGGCTCGACAGGTTCGAGATGTCGAACACCTTGAGCGGCTCTCCCCGGACCTCGTCGGTCACGAACAGGTGGCGGCCGTCCCCGGTGGTCCAGGCGTTGTGGGTGAACGCGCCCGGGTAGGTCCACGACGCGATCTCCTGGGGGGCCGCGGGGTCGGCGGTCTCCAGCACGCGCACGAAGCCGCCGAAGATGCACGAGAGGTAGACGCGCGTCCCCACCACGTGCGAGTCGTGCACGTACCAGTCATCAGCGAAGTTGGCGGGGTCGGGATTGTAGAACCCCACCTCGACCGGGTTCTGCGGGTTGGCCAGGGAGAGGATGCGCATGCCGCGGTCGTTGGGGTTGGCGCTGTCCAGCCGGGTGCCGTTGGCGAAGAGCAGCGCCCGCGCGGTGTCAATGGTGACGGTATGAGCCTGGTTGAAGGTCAGGTTGTAGGTGGTGGCGAGCACCGGCTGGTCGGGGTTGGCCATGTTCACGATCTGCAGCCCCGAGGGGGCTTCGGTGCTGACGTAGATCCAGGTGCGGTACTGCTTCATCTCCCGCCACAGCGAGAGGCCGCCCGGGATGAAGCCCACCCGGTAAGGGCTCGACGGGTCGGTGATGTTGTAGATGGCGGTGCCGGTCTCGTGCCCGATGACGGCGTACTCGCGGCCGTCGGGATGCACGTAGCCCCAGCACGCCGAGTAGAGGCCCTGGGCGCCGTACTCGTCCACGTGCGCGAGCAGCGCGACGTTGCGCGACACCGGCGCGGCCGGCGCCGGGGCGGCGCCCAGGGTGGCCGCAAGGGCGAGGCCCAAGGGACCGATAACCAGGGGATGGGGGCGAGGAGTGGGCGTGGCGTTCGCGTTCAAGCTTGGACCCCGGGGGGCGGCCCGGCGCAGGTCAATCTCGAGTCTACTTCAGGGCCAGGCTCGTCGCCAGCAACGAGTGGTCCCGCGGGGCGTTTCCCCGCCTCGCTCCGCGCGGTCGCCAAGGGGCCGAGATTTCCGCTTGCCGTCCCCCCCGCACGCGGAGTTAGAATCTCATGGCTTCGGACATCCCCCTGCTCCCCCCGAGGTTGACCCCATGAAGCGCCTCTGGCACGCCGCTGCCATACTGCTGCTGCTCGCGCCCGCGG
>JBBIHL010000333.1:0-3983 GCA_037447075.1 Candidatus Eiseniibacteriota bacterium
CGCCACCTAGACCATCGTGGCGGCCGGGCGCACCGCGGCCAAGCGCTCGCCGAGGGCGCGCCCCACCTCCTCCCAGCGCGAGATGTCGGTGACGAACGTGCGGGTGCGCACCACGTGCCCGAACGAGGCGCCCAGCCGCTCGAGCGCCTCCCCGATCACCCGCAGCGTCTCGCGGGCCTGGGCGTAGGCGTCGCCCTTGCCCAGCACGCTGCCGTCGGGCTGGACGCTGGTGGTGCCGGAGACGAAGACCTGCGGGCCCACGCGCACGGCGCGGCTGAAGCCGATGCGGGGCTCCCAGGGCGATCCGGACGAGACCTTCTCGACGGGCGTGGACGGCATCGGGGCCTCCTTTGCGACAGTGAAGGTGAATGGCCGCTGGCCGATACTACCGTGGGCGGGCCGCGCGGCGCACGGTTGACCGCGGCCCGAGCCGCCGGGTATAATGCTTGGCCTGCAGTCGAGCGTCCTTCCCGAGGCAGGGGGTATCCCGTGAAAGCCGTTCTGCGCTTCTTCCGCAACCTCGGCCAACGCTTGGGGATCGCCGGTCAGCTCCTGGGCTTCTTCTGGCGGCGCAAGGTGTGGTGGCTCACGCCCTTGGTGCTCGTCCTGCTCATGCTGGGCGTGCTGGTCATCTTCGGCCAGTCCTCCGCGGTGAGCGCATTCATCTACACGCTCTTCTAGTTGATGACCCACGGCTCCCCGGCAGTGCAGCTCGGCTCCACGCGCCGCGAGCAGCCGCTGGCGCCCGGTGCGCCCTTCCACAAGAAGCTGTGGCACTACTGGCAGAAGGTCGCGCGCGCGTTCGGCAACCTGCTCTCGCGCGTCGTGACCAGCTTCGCCTACATCGTCGCGGTCACGCCGTTCGCCATCGTCGTCCGGCTGAGCTCCGATCCCCTGGAGCTCCGGCCGCATACCCCCCACTGGACGCCGCTGCCGCCCCAACCGGCCAGCATGGACGAGGCCCGTCAGGGCTTCTAGTCCCCAACCCGGACCCGGCATGAACATCCTGGGCATCTCCGCCTTCTACCACGATTCCGCCGCGGCCCTGATGCAGGACGGCGTGCTGGTCGCGGCCGCCGAGGAGGAGCGCTTCTCGCGCATCAAGCACGACTTCGGCTACCCGGAGCAGGCCATCGCTTTCTGCCTGGAGCAGGGCGGGCTGAAGGCCGGCGACCTGGATTACGTGGTCTACTACGAGAAGCCGTTCGTCAAGTTCGAGCGCATCCTCACCACCTCGCTGCAGACCTTCCCGCGCAGCTACGTGGTGTTCCGCGAGAGCATGATCACCTGGCTGGCCGAGAAGCTCTGGGTGAAGAACCTGTTCAGCGACCGCATCGGCGTGCCGCTGCGGAAGATCGTCTCCATCGACCACCACGCCTCGCACGCGGCCAGCGCGTTCTTCGCCTCCCCTTTCGACGAGGCCGCCATCCTCACGGTGGACGGCGTGGGCGAGTGGGCGACGGCCGCCCTGGGCGTGGGCAAGGGCGAACGGATCACGCTCGAGAAGGAGATCCGCTTCCCGCACTCCGTCGGCCTGCTCTACAGCGCCTTCACCGCCTACCTGGGCTTCGAGGTGAACGAGGGCGAGTACAAGGTGATGGGCATGGCCCCCTACGGGGAGCCCAAGTACACCGACAAGGTGTGGAAGCTGATCCAGCTGGGCGACGACGGCTCGTTCCGCCTCAACATGGACTACTTCAGCTTCCACTACTCCACCAAGAACACCTTCAACCAGCGCTTCGTGGACCTGTTCGGCCCGCCGCGCCCGCCCAGCCTGCACTTCTTCACGCCCGCCTCGGGCTATCCCTCCTACTTCGGCGAGAAGCCCGCCAACTACGAGGAGCTGGCCCGCTTGAACCAGCACTACGCCGACGTGGCCGCCTCGATCCAGCGCGTGACCGAGGAGGTGCTGCTGCACATGGCCCGCTCACTCCACCGCGAGACCGGCCAGAAGCGGCTGTGCATGGCGGGGGGCGTGGCGCTCAACTCGGTGGCCAACGGCCGCATCCTGCGGGAGACCCCCTTCGAGGAGCTCTACGTGCAGCCCGCGGCCGGCGACGGCGGCGGGGCGGTGGGGGCGGCGCTCTACGCCTACCACCACCTGCTGGGCCACCCGCGCAGGTTCGTCATGGAGCACGCCTACTGGGGCAAGGCCTACACCAACGGGCAGGCGGTGGACTGGCTGCGCGCGCAGAACATCCCGCACGAGGTGGTGGGCAACCAGGACGAACTGCTCGACCGGGTGGTCGAGTCGCTGCTGGCCGGCCAGGTGGTGGGCTGGCACCAGGGGCGCTTCGAATGGGGCCCGCGCGCGCTGGGCAGCCGCAGCATCCTGGCCGACGCGCGCCGCGCGGACATGAAGGACATCGTGAACACCAAGATCAAGTTCCGCGAGCCCTACCGCCCCTTCGCCCCCTCGGTGCTGGCCGACGCGGCCGAGCGCTACTTCGAGCTGCCCGACGCCTGCCGGCACATGCCCGCGCGCTTCATGCTGCTGGTGGTGCCGGTGCGCAAGGAGCACCACGCCACGCTCCCCGCCATCACCCACGTGGACGGCTCGGGGCGGCTCCAGACCGTGGTCAAGGACACCAACTCGCTCTACTACTCGCTCATCGAGCGCTTCGGCCAGGCCACCGGCGTGCCGGTGGTGCTCAACACCTCCTTCAACCTCAAGGGCGAGCCCATCGTCACCACGCCGGCCAACGCGCACTGGACCTTCAGCAAGTCCGACATGGACCTGCTGGTCCTGGGGAACGTGCTCGTCCGCAAGCGCTGAGCGCGTCCCGCCGCCCGTGCTGCGCCGCATCGCCACCGGCCTGCTCGCCTCGGCCGCGGCGCTGGCCGGGCTCGCCCTGCTGCTGGAGTGGAGCCTGCGCTCCATGGGGATCGGCGACGACGCCATCGCGCGGCCCCATCCCTGGGTGGGCTGGGTGCACATTCCCGGCGTCCGCGCCGAGCTGCAGAGCGAGGACCCCGCCCTGGGGCGCCGCACCGCGATCCGGACCGACTCGCTCGGGCTGCGCGACGTGGAGCGCAGCGCCGCCAAGCCACCCGGCGTCTACCGCGTGCTCCTGCTGGGGGACTCCTACGTCGAGGGGGCGCAGGTGCCCTTCGACAGCACGGTCGCGCGGCGGATGGAGCGGCGGCTCGACGGGACCTCCGGCCGCCGCGTGGAGGTGTGGAACTGCGGCGTGGCGGGCTACTCCACCACCCAGGAGCTGCTCTACCTGCGTCACGTGGCGTGGCGCTACCGGGCCGACCTGGTGGTGCTCTGCTTCCTCGCCAGCAACGACGTGGCCGACCAGGTGGCGCCCCTGGCCACCTCGCTGCGCAACCGGCCGTTCTTCCAGCTGCGGGGCGACAGCCTCCGGCTCGACCGCAGCTTCTTTCGCCCCGACCGCGGTCCGGTGGGCTGGCTGCGCGTGCACAGCCGGCTCTTCGGCTGGGTGACCACCCAGATCCGCACCGTGCGCACGCGACTCCACGAGCGGGCGGCGGCGCGGGCGGTCGCGGGCGGCGTGCCGCCGGCGCTCATGATCTACGCCGAGCGGCCGGACTCGCTCTGGGACGCCGCCTGGGCGCTCACGGAACGGCTGCTGGTGGAGACCCGCGACGAGGCCGCGCGCCACGGCGCGGACTTCCTGCTGGTGAGCATCGCCTCGGGCGCGCAGGTGCACCCCGAGGCGCGCCGGAACCGCCCCGGCTGGGAGCGCTGGGGCTCGCTGCCCGGCCTCTCGCTGGACGCGCCCGAGCGCCGGCTGGAGTCCCTGGCGCGCGCGCACGCGCTGGACTACCTGCCGCTGCTGCCGGCCTTCCGCGCCGAGGCGGCGCGCGGCCGGCGCCCGCTGCACATCGCGTGGAGCGGCCACTGGAACTCTGCGGGGCACGGGCTGGCAGCGCAGGTGATGGCGGAGCGCGTGGCGGCCAAGCTGGCCCGGGCCCAGCCGCCGCGATAGCCGTCGCGGTGCGGCGGCTCTCGGCTC
>JBBIHL010000334.1:0-3958 GCA_037447075.1 Candidatus Eiseniibacteriota bacterium
GTTCGCCGCATGCTCGGTGCCCTCGCCGCCGTCGTCCTGGCCCTGCTGGTCCTCCTGGCGCTGGCCTGGCGGTTCCAGCGGCATCTCATCTACTTCCCCTTCCCGCAGCCCATCCCTTCGGCCTCCTCCCTCGTCCCCGGTGCCGAGGAGGTGACCATCACCACCAGCGACCACCTTCGCCTCGCCGCCTGGTTCGTGCCGGCGCGCGGAGGGAGGGGCGTCGCCACCATGCTCGTGCTCCACGGCAACGGCGGCGACCGCTCGCTGCGGGCGCCGCTCGCCGAATCGCTCGCCGCCCACGGCCTGGCGGTCCTGCTCCTGGACTACCGCGGCTACGGGGGCAATGCCGGCACCCCCGGCGAGCGCGGGCTCATGGAGGACGGGCGGGCCGCGCGCGACTACCTGGCGTCCCGCCCCGACGTGGACCCAGGGCGCATCGTCTACTTCGGGGAGTCGCTGGGCGCCGCGGTGGCCGTGAGCCTGGCATTGGAGCATCCGCCGCTCGCGCTGGTGCTCCGCTCGCCCTTCACCTCGCTCGCGGACATCGGCGGCCACCACTATCCCTACCTTCCCGTGCGGTGGCTGCTGCGCGACCGCTATCCCTCGATCGAGCGCATCGGCCGGGTGGGCTGCCCGGTGCTGGTGGTGGCCGGGGAGCGCGACGGCATCATCCCGCCCTCGCACAGCCGGCGGCTGTTCGCCGCGGCCCGCGAGCCCAAGCGGTTCGTGCTGGTGCCGCGCGCCGACCACAACGACTACGAGATGCTGGCGGGGGACCGGCTGGTGGAGGCGACGGTGGAGCTCGTGAAGCAGGCGCTGGCGGGGGCGCGATGAGCGCGGCGCCCCGCTTCAGCCGCTCCGCCCGAAGATCGCGAGCAGCCCGGTGGTGAGCCAGGGCAGGTAGGTGATGACCAGCACGCCGAAGCCCAGGATGGCCAGCATGGGCAGCGAGGCGCGCGTCACCTGGAGCACCGAAGGAGAGCGGCAGCACGAGCTGCGCCAACCACACCGGGACGCCGGCGGCCGCAGAGGACGGAGGCTGCTCGTCGTCCGGACCGACTTGGACTGAATTAGAGCTAGGTTTCATAACGTGATTCTGGCGGGCCACGATGCCGTAGAGGCACACCACGGCCGTACCTCCCGGCACCCAGCCGACCAGGGCGCGAAAAACGCGCAGCAGGCGCTGCGAGGCGCGGCCCTCGGAGAGCAGGAAGCCGGCCAGGGTGAAGAGCGGCACCGCGGCGAGCGTGGGGTTCACCGCCAGGCGGTAGGTCTCCGCGGTGACGGCCGCGAGCGGCACGCCGTCGCGCAGGAAGAAGAGCACCGCGATCCCGCCCAGCAGCACGAAGAGCGGCCCGCCCAGCGCGGTCCCGAGCAGCACCAGCGCCAGCCCCGGCCACGGTGGCCGGCCGCCGGCGAACTGGGGGAGCTGGCCCAAGGCCGCGCCCGCCACGATGCCCAGCGCAGCGAAGGCGCGGCCGCCCCAGCCGGGCGACGCCCGCCACATGAGCCGCAGGGCGATGAGCCCGAAGGAGAGCGGCAGCACGAGCTGCGCCAACCACACCGGGACGCCGGCGGCGATCACGGTGCCCGCGTCCTTCTCGATCAGCGCCATCTCCAGGCCGGCGCGGCACAGCAGGGTGGAGACCGCGGCGCCCACCGCGGCCGAGAGCGCCTGGGCCGCGCGGCGCAGCCTGCCCTCGGGGATGAAGGTGCCGGTGGCGAGCGCCAGCAGGCGGCCCTCGCGCGCGGCCAGGGCCGCGCCCAGGTAGCCCACCACCAGCGTGAGGTGCTGGACGAAGGGCCCGGAGCCGGGCACGCCGGCCTTGAACAGGGAGCGCCACAGCACCTCGGCCAGCGGCAGCAGCACCATCAGCACCAGCGCGACGCTGGTGAGGGAGGCTTCGAGACGGCCGAGGAGCTTCAGTGCCCGCCCCCGCCGCCGCGGCTCTGGCGGTAGGCGTTGCGCTCGCGCTCGGCCAGGTCAAGGATGTCGGCGGGCACGATGTCGCCGCGCATCTTGCCGGCGAACTGGGCCGCGGCCGCGCGCCACGCCGCCGCCCCGGCCGCGTTGACCGGGACCACCTTGAGGCCGCGCTGCTGCATGACGGCCACCGACGAGGTGTCCTGCCGCGGCACCTCCATGGCCAGGCGGCGCTCGGCCCGCGCGCAGGCCTCCAGGATGCGGGCGCGGTCGGGCTCGGCGATCCGGTTCCAGGCCTGCCGGGTCATCACCAGCCCCCCGGCCAGCGGCGCCAGGCCCACCTCCACCATGTAGGGCGCCACGCGGAACCACTGCATGGACATGGCGATCACCGGCGTGGTGGGGAAGGTCTCGATCATCCCGGTGTTGAGGCCGGTGAGGATGTCGGTGGCCTGGAGCGCCACCGGCTGGTAGCCGAGCGACTTCCAGAGCTGGGTCTGGCGGTCGTCGCCGGCCCACACGAACATCTTGCTCTTCTTCACGTCCTCCACGGTGGCCAGCGGCTGGCGGCTGAAGAAGTGCACCCAGCCCCCGTGCCCCCAGTTGAGCAGCACGAATCCCTTGGCCTCCAGACGCTGCTTGAATGTGGGCTCGAGCTTCTTGAGCACCATGTTGAGCTCGTCGTAGGAGTCGAAGTACATCGGGATGTTGAAGACCTGGAACGACGGCTCGATGTTGGCGAGGCCCGCGCTGGTGAGGGCGGCGGCCTGGAGGTGGCCGATGCGCATGCGGCGGACCAGGTCGGGCTCGTCGCCCAGCACGCCGCCCGCGTAGATGAGCAGCGAGACGCGGCCCTGCGTGGACCGGCTCCACTCCGCGCCCATCTCGCGCAGGATCTTGTCCCACACCGAGCCGTCGGGGACCAGGGTGGCGAGCTTCACCACCGTGGTCTGGGCGCGGGCGGGCGGCGCGGCGAGCAGGGCGATCAACAGCAGCAGCAGCGGCGCGGCGAGGTGCGCGGTTCGCTTCACTTGGCGTCTCCGTTCGGGGCCTCGACGTTCACGGTGGTGTCCAGGAACCATTCTTCCTGGCGCTCCAGCAGCGCCTGCGCCTTGCGCTGCAGGACGATGGTGGCCAGGCGCTGGTTGGGGTCGCGGTTGGGGTCCACGGCCAGGGCCTGCTGCAGCAGCCGCTCGAACTCCGGCCGGTTCTGCTGCGTCACCGACACGCTCTGCGCCAGGGTCACGTAGGGGCTCGCCCGCGCGCCATGGGACAGCTCCACGGCGCGCCGGAAGTGCTCGCGCGCGCGGTCCGGCGAGCCGCCCATCTCGCGCGGCAGCGCCTCCAGGATGATGAGGGCCTCGTGGATGGCGCCGCCGTCGTAGCGCTCGTCGAGCTGCAGGCCGCGGTCCATGAGCGCCTTCACCGCGGCCAGGTCCACCACCAGCTCGGGCTGGTCCTTGCCCAGGGAGATGGCCGAGCCCCAGGCGGCCGCGGTCCAGTAGAGCATGGGGAGCTCCTTCGCGCGGATCTCGCCCGCCGCCGCCTCGGGGCGCTGCTTCAGCCGCTCGGCGATGCCCCGGTGCTTGAGCTCCAGGCCGCGCAGGCCGTAGTCGCGCCCGCGCAGGTAGAGCTTGAGCGCGCGTTCCCGAAGATAGGCGGCGCGGTTGTAGTCCGCCGGGCCCGCCAGATCGGCGTCCATCTGCACGAAGGCGTAGGCGTACTGGGTGAAGCCGCGGCAGGCGGAGAGGAGCAGCCCCTTGTGCCTGGGGAGGATCTGCAGCAGCGACTCGAGGGTCTTCAGGCCGAAGGGGATCGCCTCGCGCACCAGGTCGGGGTCGTCGTCGGTGGCGAAGACGTCCGGGCCCGAGGTGAGCGAGTTGGCGACGCTGCGCGCCGCCATGCGCTTGATGGAGCAGGCGGGGAGCCCGGCGAGGAGGAGCAGCAGGGCCAGGGCGGCCAGCGGGCGTGGCGATCGGGTCATGCGCTTCCGGAGGGGTGGCCCCAAGGCGGTCCTTCCGTGGACGGGAGGTT
>JBBIHL010000335.1:0-3957 GCA_037447075.1 Candidatus Eiseniibacteriota bacterium
GTGTAAACACACCGCCGGAGAGGTGCGAGAGCGGTTGAATCGGACGGTCTCGAAAACCGTTATACCCGTTAGGGTATCGAGGGTTCGAATCCCTCCCTCTCCGCCAGCCTCGCGCCGCTCGACCCCCGCCACGGACGCTGGCCCGCACCATCCGCAACCTACCGCAGCCGCACGAACCGCTCGCGGTCGGTGCGAACCCCCGCTCGTGCCCTGATCCAGAAGATCCCGGCCCCGGCGTCGGCGCCCCGGTCGTCCCGCCCGTCCCAGCGCAGGGGGTGGTCGCCGGCAGCGAGAGTTCCATCCACGAGCCGCGCCACGACCCTGCCACGCACGTCCACCACCTCGACGCGGGCGTGGCCCGCGGCGGGAAGGGCGAGGTGGATCTCCACCTCTCTCGCCGACGGGTTGGGCCGGGCGCGCCCGAGCAGGCGCCGGCCGAGCGGGGGCTCGACCGCGGTCACGTCCTCGGGCTCCGCGACCACGCGGAACACCGAATCCACGCACCCGTCGAGGTTCAGGGGCACGTCAATGTCAATGGCGGGGAACGCCGCCCGGGTGGGCACGAGCCCGCTGTCGAAATGTCGCCTGAAGGGAGGAAGGCGGGGATCGTAGAGGGTCAGGTCCAGCGTCATGCGCTGCATCAGTGCCACCTCTCCGCCCAGGTCGTAGGTCCCATCGCCGGTCGCGTGCACCAGGAACTCCGTGCCGGTGTCCCCCGACGCGAAGGTCCACGCGATGTCGCGCAGCGCGTAGTGGCGGAAGAGGGGGTCCACGCCCGCCCGATAGAGGTTGAAGCCACCCGTGAGCGGACCGGAGATGATGATGGGGCAAGCGCAGGGCCCGAAGCATCCCCACTCCAGCGCGGAGCCTGGAGACATCCGGTAGGGGACCGGGTCCAGCGCCTGGCCGCCGGCCCCGCCCGGAATCACGCCGGCGAGCGCCACCAGGCCCGCCAGCAGGAGCGATACCGAGGTGCTGCGCATGGGATCCTCCCGTTCGAGCGGGCCGGGGCAACCTACCCGTGCCCGCATCGTCTTCACCGTTCCAGCAGGAGCCTCCGGCTCTCGTCCCGCCCCGCGGCCACCAGCCGGTAGAAGTAGACGCCCGAAGGCACCGGCTGCCCGGCGTCGTCGGCCCCGTTCCAGTGGGCCTCGTGCCAGCCGGCGGTCTCGACGCCGTCGCGCACGAGGGCCACCACTCGCCCGCTCAAGTCATGGATGCGCAGCGACACGGGCCCGTCCCGTGCGAGGCGATAGGCGATGGTGGTGAGCGGGCCCATGGGATTGGGCCGGTTCTGGAGCAGGGCCGAAGCAACGACGCGCTCGCCCCGCGGAACCTCGGTTGGCTGGGTGGTCACCTGGGTCCGCACCAGGTCCAGGTAGAAGGTGCCCGGGGTCTCCCAGCCGATGGTGATTCCCGCGGCCACGAACACCTGGTCGAAGGGGCCGGTGGAGATCGTCCACGCGCGCGTGATCAGCTCCCATCCGGCCTGGGGCTGGCCGCCGACCCACTGGAAGTCGCCTTCCACCTCGGGGTCCAAGACCCCCGCGTAGGCCACCGGTGTGAAAGCGAGGTCGGGACCGTAGCGGAAGAACTCGAAGGCCAGCTGCACCTCCACGGTCGAGTTGGGCTCCACCGGGAAGGCGCGCTCGATCCACAGGGTGCCGTCGTCGCCGGTGCCGTCCAGGAACATCTCCAGGGCGTGGTGGCCGTGGTAGGCCTCGGCCCCGGAGCGGTTGAGGTAGAAGCTGCGCGGGCCGAATCCCACGGGCTGTCGCGGGAACTCGAAGTCGGTGTCCCAGCCGCGCAGGCCGGGATGCTCGAAGCTCTCCACGTGCTGCACGTAGCCGGCGGGGTCGGTCACCAGGAAGCTGCGGAAGTCCTGGTTGTTGCTCTCGTCGCTCTCGAGGATCGTGCCGCCGGGGTCGGCGACCACGTGGATCTCGCGCAGCCCCCGCACGGCGTTCCAGCTCACCGCGGCGGTCGCGGAGCCGCCGCCGGGACCGATGGCGGGCAGCGTCACGTTCCCGATCAGGGTGCCCGACCCCGGCGCGCCGTCCCAGAACGCCACCCCCACGTTCGAGGCCGGGGCGGGGCCCAGGTTCCGCACGTCGGCCCGCAGGGTCACCGCCTGACCGGGTGCCGGGCGCATGGGAGTGAAACGGACGTCCTGCGTGGAAACCGCCAGATCGGGGGGCAGCGGTGCAAACGTGGGGACCGGCACGAACTCCACGACGAGCCGCGGCCGCATGCGCTGGAGTGGCGCCAGCGGTGAGCCGAGGCGGGCGCCGAGGCCGGCGGCGGTCGTGATCTTGAGCGAGAGGGTCCGGTTGGCGGCCTGGTGTTCCTCGAGCACGTGCGCGGTGACGTCCACCGAGAACGCCCCGGAGTCGTTCAGGGCCACGGTGCCGATCGAGTGCCAGGTGGGCCAGCTCCACAGCGCGTCGGAGGACGTGAGCCCGTAGCTCCACGAGTCGTCCTGCACGTGCCAGAGCTGGATGCCGTCGTTGGCGCCGGCGCGCTCGGCGTAGAGGTCGAGCCGCGCGCCCAGTATCTGCTGGACCACGCCGATGTCGCCGAGGTCGAACTTGAGGAGCGCGTCGGGAACGAGGCAGGCGTCGTGCTGCTTCCATGCCTGGCTGTCGCGCACGTGCGCCCAGTCCGTCACGTCGTCGCCGTCCAGGACGAGGGTGTCGGCGAGCGCGGGGAATGCCGGGGCGAGGCCCATCAGGGCGAGAGCCGCGCCCCGGACTGCCCAGGACCGCATCGAGGGACGCATCGGGCCAATCTCCTGCCCGGCCGCCGCCCATTCTAGCACTTGCCGCCGGGCTCGGGGTCACTCCATCGTGCCGGCGGCTGCGGCCGCTACTAGTGGGGCGGGCGCTCGCGCAGCGCCTTGAGCTTCTCCTGCTGCTCGCGCGTGAGGGAGTTCTTGATCTTCATGAGCATCGAGAGATGCTCGCGCTTGACCTGGCGCTCCACGTTCAGCACGCGGTCCACCTGGGCGAGCACGGCGGCCTCGTCCACGCTGGGAGCGCCGAGCAGCTCGGCGAGCTTCTGGGTCTCGTCGTGCATGTCCCACTGCAGCTCGAGCACCTTGGACTGCGTCTTCCCGATGGCGTCGGTGATGGTCGAGCGCTGGGAGGCCGTGAGCCCCAGCTCCCGCTGGTGCTGCATGACCAGCTCGGGCGGAAAGAGAAACTGGGCGACCGGGTCGGGGGGCGGCGGTTCCGCCAGGGCGACGCCGCTGCACGCGGCCGCAAGGAGCGCACACATCGCGAGCTGCTTGATCATGAGTCCTGCCTCCCTTCTGATGGATCGTGGTTCGAGCGCTTCGTCCCGCTCGAGGGAACATCCGGGGACCACCGGGGATCCCATCCCAGCCGGGGAAGCTCGCAGCAGGGACGGGCTCGTCGGCTCGAGCAGGAAATCGGTGGGCATCGCGAGGCCGCTCGCCGCGAGCTTGCGCCACTCGGCGACCACTCGGCGGCTCTCGGCCTGCTGGCGCGCCGAGCGCAGCACCCACGTCAGCGTGACCAGCACGGCGACGGCCGCCGCCGCTGCCAGCACGCCTCGCCAGGCCGGGACCTGCGCGTGCCTGCCGTGGAGCGGCTCTGCGACCGGGCGCCGGAAGGGCGGCGCGCCGCGCGCTTCGTCCTGGCGCATGGCGCGGAATCGCCCGCGGAGTTCCTGCTCGAAGTCGTTTCCCGTCATGGACCGTCGCTCCCGAGCCGCCGCCGCAGCTGCTGCTTGCCGCGCTCGTAGTGCGTGCGCGCCGTGCCCAGGGCGATTCCCATCACCCGTGCCGCCTCCTCGATGGTCATCTCCTGGTAGTAGACCAGGTGAAGCACCTCCCGCTGCCGTCGCGGCAGCCGCGTCAGCTCGCCGCGCAGGCGGGCATGGCAGCGGACCGCTTCGTGGGCGGCCGCCGGATCCCTGGCCGGCGCGCTCCTCGTC
>JBBIHL010000336.1:0-3947 GCA_037447075.1 Candidatus Eiseniibacteriota bacterium
CGCTGCGCGTGGTCGCCGCCCGCGCGGCGGCCTGGCCGGGAGCGGTGTGGAGCACCGGGCACGACCCGCGGGGGCTGGTGGTGCTCGCGGCGGGAATCGCCCTGCTGCTCGCGCTGGCCCGCCCCGCGCCCACCTTGCGCGAGCGCAGCTCCTGGAATCCCGGGCGGCGCGCGCTGGCGGGACTGCTCGCGTTCACCCTGGCGGGGGTGGGGGCCGGACTCTCGCTCACCGCGCCCACGCAGCGGCCGCCGCCCGGCCGCACGTGGGCCGTCTTCCTGGACGTGGGTCAGGGCGATGCCTGCGCGCTCGCCTTCCCCGACGGCGCCTGGTGGCTGGTGGACGCGGGCCCGCGCTCGCCGCGGGGCGACGCCGGGGAGACCGTCGTGCTGCCCTTCCTGCGCTGGGCCGGGGTGCGCCGCCTGGAGGCGCTGGTCATCACGCACGCCGACGCCGACCATCTGGGTGGCGCCGGGGCGCTGCTGCGCGGCGTCCGGGTGGACCGCGTCTGGGTGCCGCCGCCCACCGCGGCGGTTCCCGGACCCGCCCCGCGGCTGCACGGCGCCCCGCTCCGCGTGGCGGCGGCCGGGGACACCCTGCGCCCGATGGGCGAGGTGGTGGCGCTGTGGCCGCCTGTCGAGGACCGCCCCGACTTCCGCACCGACAACCGGCGCTGCCTGGTCCTGGACGTGGCGGGCTCGCTGCTCCTCACCGGGGACGCCGACACGCTGGTGGAGCGGGCCCTGGCGGGCGCGGGGCCCGCGTCCCTCCTCAAGGTGGGGCACCACGGGTCGGGCTCCTCGAGCGGCGAGGCGTGGCTGCGGCAGCTTGAGCCGCGCTGGGCCCTGGTCTCGTGCGGGCGGGGAAACCCGTTCGGGCATCCGAGCGACGCCGTGCTGCAGCGGCTGCGGGCGGCCGGGGCGCGCCTGTGGCGGACCGACCTGCAGCACGCCGCGTGGTTCGAGTGGGATGGGGTCTCGTGGGAGCCGCGCGACTTTGGGCGCGGCACCCCCGCCGCGGACGGAAACGGGGGAGGACGGCAACGATCGTCGCGGGCCGGCGACCTTGCCCGGCGCCCGCCTGCGCAGTAGATTCGGTCGAGGAACCCCTTCATGAGCGAGCGCGTACTGGCGGTGCTGGCATCGGGCCAGGGGACCAACTTCGAGGCGCTGGCCCGGGCCGAACGCCGCGGCGCCCTGGGCGGCCGCATCGCCGCGCTGGTCTGCGACCGTCCCGACGCCCCCGTCCTGGAGCGCGCGCGGCGCCTGGGAATCGAGGCCCTGCACCTGGAGCCGGGCCGCTACCGCACGCGACTGGAGGACGAGGCCGCCTACGTGGGGGCCCTGCGCGAGCGCGGCGTGGAGGTGGTGCTGCTCGCGGGCTTCATGCGCATCCTGCACGCCGACTTCCTCGGCGCCTTCCCGGATCGCATCCTCAACATCCATCCCTCGCTGCTCCCGGCGTTTCCGGGGCTGGACGCCATCCGCCGGGCCTACGAGCACGGCGTGCGCTGGACCGGCTGCACGGTCCACCTGGTGAACGAGGGGACGGACAGCGGCCCCATCCTGGCGCAGGTCGCGGTCGAGGTGCTCGAGAACGACACCTTCGAGGACCTCGCCGCCCGCATCCACCAGGCCGAGCACCGGCTCTACCCCGAGACGGTGGCGCGCTACCTCACGGAGCCGTTCCGGATCGAGGGCCGTCGGGTCCGCTGGTTGAGCGAGGCGCCGCGATGAGCGAGCGCCCGCGCATCCGGGCGGCCCTCTTCGATGCCGGGGGCACGCTGGTCCGCCTGGACTTCGAGTGGATGGCCGCAGAGCTGGGCCGGCTGGGGCACGCGCTCGAGGCCGCCGCGCTGCGCCACGCGGAGGCCGAGGGACGGCGCCGCTTCGACGAGTCCGACCGCACGCGCATCGAGCCCTACTTCGAGGGGATGCTGGCTGCGGCCGGAGCGCCTCACGAGCTGTGGCCGCGGGCGCTCGAGTCGTGGTGGGCGCGGCAGCGCACCGTGGGGCTGTGGGCGCGCCCCATGGAAGGGGCGCGCGAGGCGCTCGCGGGCGCGCGCGCCGCCGGACTGCGGGTGGCGGTGATCTCGAACTCCGACGGTCGCGCCGAGCAGCACCTGGTGGACTGCGGGCTTCGCGACCTGGTGGAGCTGGTGGTGGACTCGCACCAGGTGGGCGTGGAGAAGCCCGACCCCCGCATCTTCCACATCGCGCTCGAATGGCTCGGGGTGGCACCCGACCAGGCGGTCTACGTGGGGGACCTCCGCTCGGTGGACGGCGGCGGCGCCCGGGCCGCCGGCGTGCATTTCGTCCTGGTGGACGGAAGTGGTACATATGGTGGGGAGGAGGAGCGCCGGGTAGGCCGCCTGGCCGAGCTCCCCGAGCTGCTGGCTCGCTGGTTCACGCTGCCCGACCGCGCCGCTTGATCGCGAACGGAGGTGCCACTTGGTCGTGACCTCTCAGGCATTGCACGAGATAACCCTGCCGGGCTTGAAGCCCTGGCGGCAGGGCAAGGTGCGCACCGTCTACCTGGCGGACGGCTTCCTGGTGATGGTGGCGAGCGATCGGCTCTCGGCCTACGACTGCGTGCTCCCCACCCCCATCCCCGGCAAGGGGGAGGTCCTCACGCGCCTCTCGGTCTTCTGGTTCCACCAGCTCGAGAGCGCCCGGCCGCACCATTTCGTGAGCGACGACCCGCTTCGGTTCCCGCCGCCCTTCGACCTGCACGCCTCGCGGCTCACCGGGCGCAGCATGCTGGTGAAGCGCGCCGAGCGGGTGGACATCGAGTGCGTGGTGCGCGGCTACCTGACGGGCTCCGGCTGGCGCGAGTACCGGCAGGGCGGCACCGTCTGCGGCATCCCGCTGCCGAAGGGGCTGCGCGACGGCTCGCCGCTCAACCCCGCCATCTTCACCCCGGCCACCAAGGAGGAAGCCGGGCACGACCAGAACATCAGCTTCGAGGAGATGGCGAGGCGGGTGGGACGGCCGCTGGCCGAGCAGCTGCGGCAGCGCAGCCTGGCCATCTACGGCGAGGCCCACGACTGGGCCTGGAAGCGCGGCCTGGTGCTGGCCGACACCAAGTTCGAGTTCGGCCACGTGGACGGAGCCCTCACGCTGATTGACGAGGTGCTCTCGCCCGATTCCTCGCGCTACTGGGACCGCGCGGCCTACGAGCGCGGCGAGCGGGTCTCCTTCGACAAGCAGTACGTGCGCGACTACCTGGACCGCTCGGGCTGGAACCACGAGCCGCCGGCCCCCGGGCTGCCGCCCGAGGTGGTGGCGGCCACGGCGGACCGCTACCGCGAGGCGCTCGAGCGGCTCACCGGCGATGGGCGTTGAGAGGGAAAGCGCTTCGGCCGCGGGCCTCGCGGCCGCCGAAGGCGCGAAGGCACGGCCGGAGCGGTCCATGACCTGGCCCCAGGCGGCGCTGCTCTCGCTGTCCGACAAGCGCGGCGCGGTGGAGTTCGCCCGGACCCTCGCGCAGGGCGGGACCCGTCTGCTGGCCTCCGGGGGGACGGCGCGACATCTCGAAGCCGCCGGCCTGCCGGTCACGCCGGTCGAGGACTGGACCGGCTTCCCCGAGATGATGGGTGGGCGGGTGAAGACCCTGCACCCGCACGTCCACGGCGCCATCCTGGCGAGGCGCGCGGTCGAGGGCGACGTGGCCGAGCTTGCCCGCCGCGGCCTGGTGCCCATTGATCTGGTGGCCGTGTCGCTCTACCCGTTCGAGGAGCGCGCCGCGGCGCTGGAGGAGGCCGGCGCCCTCGAGGAGGTGGACATCGGGGGCGTCGCCTTGCTGCGCGCGGCGGCGAAGAGCTTCCCGGACGTCATCGTGGCACACTCCCCCGACCAGTACGCGGAGATCCTGGACGCGCTGCGCGGTGGGGGGGCGACCCCGGAGCAGCGGCGCGGCTGGGCGGCCAGCGCCTTCGCCCGCACCGCGCG
>JBBIHL010000337.1:0-3936 GCA_037447075.1 Candidatus Eiseniibacteriota bacterium
CAGGGCGTCGGCGGCATCCCCGGCGTGATGAAGCGGCTGCTCGAGGCGGGGCTCGCGGCGCGCGCCGAGAACCGCGGCGCCCTGATGCACGCCGAGCACCTCCCCGCGCGCGAGCCGCGCCATGCCGACCCCGACCCGCCCCTTCCCCCGCCGCTCCGGCAGGCGCTCGCCGCGACCGGGGTGGAGCGCCTCTACCTGCACCAGGCGCAGGCGCTGGCCGATCAGCGCGCGGGCCGGAACGTGGTGGTGGTGACCGGGACCGCGAGCGGCAAGAGCCTGTGCTACCACCTGCCGGTGCTGGAGCGCCTGCTCCAGGACCCGCAGGCCACCGCGCTCTACCTCTTCCCCACCAAGGCGCTGGCGCAGGATCAGCTCAAGGGGCTCGCGCGCCTGGCCGCGGCCCAGCCCGAGCTGCGCGAGCGGCTGCTGGCGGGCGTCTACGACGGCGACACCGCGCCCGGCACCCGCCGCCGGCTGCGCGACCAGGCCAACGTCATCCTCTCCAACCCCGACATGCTGCACGCGGGCGTGCTGCCCTACCACGCCAAGTGGGGCCGCTTCCTGCGCAACCTGCGCGTGGTGGTGGTGGACGAGATGCACGCCTACCGCGGCATCTTCGGCTCGCACGTGGCCAACGTGTTCCGCCGCCTGGCCCGCGTGGCCGAGCACTACGGGGCCGACTTCCGCTGGGTGCTGTGCTCGGCCACCATCCGCAATCCCGCCGAGCTGGCGGAGCGCCTGGTGGGAGCCCCCGTGGCGGTGGTGGACCAGGACGGCGCGCCGCGCGGCGAGCGGCTGTTCGTGTTCTGGAACCCGCCCCACCGCGACGAGACGCGCGTGGAGCGGCGCTCGAGCAACGTGGAGGGCTGCAACCTGCTGGTGGAGCTGCTGCGCCAGGGCGCCCAGACCATCGTGTTCGCCAAGTCGCGGGTGGCGGCCGAGCTCATCTACCGCTACGCCGAGCAGGCGCTCGCGCGCTTGGAGCCCGCGCTCGCCGAGCGCATCAAGCCCTACCGCGGCGGCTACCTGCCCGAGGAGCGCCGCCGGATCGAGCAGGCGCTGTTCTCGGGGGCGCTGCGCGGCGTCATCAGCACCAACGCGCTCGAGCTGGGGATTGACGTGGGCGGCCTGGACGCCGCCATCCTGGTGGGGGCGCCCGCCACCATCGCCAGCGCCTGGCAGCAGGCCGGCCGCGCCGGCCGCACCGGCCGGCCCTCGCTCGCCGTGCTGGTCGCCTACAACGAGACCGTGGACCAGTACCTGATGCGCCACCCCGAGTACTTCTTCGGGCGCTCCCCCGAGGCGGCGGTGGTGGACCCCGAGAACCCCTACATCCTGGCCTCGCAGCTCGCCTGCGCGGCCTTCGAGCTGCCGCTCTCCGAAGGCGACGCGGCCCGCTTCGGCCCGCAGACCCCGCGCATCGTGGAGGCGCTGGAGGAGGCCGGCGAGGTCAAGGTGATCGATCGGCGCGGCTACTGGGCGCAGGCCGACTACCCGGCGGGCAAGGTCAACCTGCGCACCCTCTCCGACGACACCTACACCATCATGAACGCGCGCGACGGGAACGCGGTGATCGGCACGGTGGACGCCGTCTCGGCGCTGGAGCTGGTCTACCCGCAGGCCATCTACCTGCACGAGGGCGACACCTACTTCGTGCGCGAGCTGGACCTGCAGCAGAAGGTGGCGTTCGTGGAGCCGCGCGAGGTGGACTACTACACGCAGCCGGTGCTCGACACCCACATCCTGGTGCGCGGCGAGGTGGAGAGCCGGGAGTGGCGCGGCGAGCGGGTGACGCTGGGCGACGCCACCGTGAGCTGGCAGACGGTGGCGATGAAGAAGCTCAAGTTCGGCTCGCTGGACGCCATCGGCTACCACCCGCTCGAGCTGCCCCGGCTCACGCTCGACACCACCGCGTTCTGGTTCGCGCCCGGCGAGCGAGCCTGGCGCGCGGTGGCGCGGCAGGGCCTGAACCCGGTGGAGGCGCTCTCGGGGGTGCGCAACCTGTTCCTCACGCTGCTCTCGGTGCTCGCCATGTGCGACAAGAGCGACCTGGGCGGGATGATGGACTCGTCCAACCTGGGCAGGCCCGGCCTGTTCTTCTACGACCGCTACCCCGGCGGGCTGGGCTTCGCCGAGCAGGGCTACGCCCGGCTGGACGAGCTGGCGAGCGAGGCCTACAAGCACGTGCTGGCCTGCGGGTGCCAGGGCGGCTGCCCCTCGTGCGTGGGGCTGCCGGTGCTGCGGCCCGCCCAGCAGCAGGACCCCGACCTGGCGCGCGGCTTCGGCATCCCCAGCAAGCAGGCGGCGCGGGTGATGCTGGAGGCGTGGCTGGGGGCAGAGCTGGCCAGCGCCTAGGGGTCTTCAGCGAGAATCCGCTCGAGCTCGGCGATGAGCGGCGGAAGGTCGTGCGTGAGGACCTGCCAGACGATGTCGAGGTCAACGTCGTCGTAGCCGTGCGCCAGGCGATGGCGCATGCCAACGATCTCCTGCCAGGGAATGCGAGGATAGCGGCACCGGGTATCCGCGGAGACGCGTCCAGCTGCCTCACCCACGATTTCGAGCAGGTGGACGCTCGCAAGGCTGAAGAGGCGGTCGGTGTCGAGGCTCTCACGGGACCTCTTCCTCGCAAGCTCTCCAGCCTCTCGCGCCGCGTCCAGCATGTGCCGGAGTCGGTTCGTGTCACTCTTCGGCATAGACCGGACGTGCCTCGGCGAGGACCTGAGCCCGGAAATACCGGCTCAGGCTGCGCGGTGTGTTGAGGTCGACGGTACGTCCAAGCAGCCGGGAAAGCTCGTTCTCGATGCCGAAGAACGCCAGGCCGGGCACCTTGCCTGGCTCGAATTCGACGAGCACGTCCACATCGCTGTCCGGGCGGAAATCCTCACGCAGCACCGACCCGAAGAGCGACAGCTTCTGGATGTGATGCCGGCGACAGAAGGCCGCGACCTTCTCTTCGGGGAGTTCGATTCCGTGGTAGACCATTCTTCCCTCCGGCGCCGCGACACGACACGACGACTGCCCTGGCGGTGCAGGGTCACACTAGGGCATCGGCCGGCCGACAGGCAACGGCGTCACGCCCCGTCGGGGTGGCCGTGCTACGATGCGACGGCCATGCCCCACACGCCCGACTGGCCCGTCGCCTTCTTCGACGAGGACTACCTGGCCATCTACCGGCCCATGCTCACGGCCGAGCGCACGGCGCAGGAGGCGGACTTCATCGCGCGCGCCCTCGAGGTCGAGCCGGGCGCCTCGCTGCTGGACCTGGGCTGCGGCTTCGGGCGGCACGCGCTGGCGCTGGCCGCCCGCGGCTTTGCGGTGACGGGCCTGGACTTCAACCCCCTCTACCTGGACCTTGCGGGGCAGGAGGCGCGGCGCGCCGGGCTCACCGGGGCGCGCTTCGTCCAGGGTGACTTCCGCTCGCTCTCCTTCCAGGGCGAGTTCGACGCCGCCTACTCCTACTTCACCTCGTTCGGCTACTTCGACGACCCCCAGAACTTCGCCGTGCTCCAGGGCGTGGCTCGCGCCCTCAAGCCGGGAGGCCGGTTCCTGATTGACATGGCGCACCGCGACTTCATCCTCACCCACCCGCAGCAGCGCACCTGGAACCAGCGCGAGGACGGCAGCCTGCTCATGGAGGAGGCCTCGCTCGACTTGAAGAGCTCGGTGGTCACCTCGCGGATGATGCTGATCCGCCGGGAAGGAGCGCAGGTGCACAAGGAGTTCCACCTGCGCGTCTACACCTGCGCCGAGATGGCCTGGCTGCTCTCCCAGGCGGGGATGGCTGTGCAGAGCACCTGGGGCGGGGCCGACGGGTCGGAGCTCACCCCCGAGAGCCGGCGGCTGATCCTGCGCGCCGACCGGGTCCGATAGGGAGCGCGCGTGAGAAGCGACTCGCGACTCCGGAGCCGGCTGGCGGAGCTGGTGCGGGAAATGCGA
>JBBIHL010000338.1:0-3911 GCA_037447075.1 Candidatus Eiseniibacteriota bacterium
GCAGCACCAGGGTGTAGGAGCCGTCGGAGCCGGTGTTGTCGTTCGGCGTGGGGATGCTGGTCTGCGTGGCCTCGTCGGCCGCGTCCCAGTCGGCGCCGGCCACCGGCGCACCGCGCTCGTCCAGGACGCGACCGCTCAACAGGAACCCGGCGTCGAGAGCGACGTCGAGCGCCCGATCGGCGGTGAGGTCCACCGGGCCCACCCGCCGGGCCACCCAGCGCGTCCCGCGCGGCGGTGCGACCACCACCCGATACGTGTCCGGCGCCACGGCGGCGCGGAAGCTCCCGTCCGGACCGCTCTGGTTCCCCGCGGCGGGGGCGCGCTCGCCATCGTCCGCGCGGTCGAAGGAGAGCCGGGCTCCGGCCAGCGGCGCCCCGGTCGCGTCGCGGACCGTCCCGACCAGATGGGTCGCGCGCACCAGATCGAAGCGCAGCGGGTCGGCGGCGGGGACCTCCACCCGCGCGAGGCGGCCCGGCGCCACCGCGCTGTCGGCGGCGGAGGGGTAGGCGCTCACCCGGTAGGTGCCGGCCTCCAGGTAGGTGGCGAAGGAGCCGAAGGTGTTGGTGAGGTTGCCGAGCGAGGGCTGGCGGCTGCCGTCGGCGATGCGGTCGAAGGTGATGGTGGCCTGGGCGAGCGGCTGGCCGTCGGGGCCGAAGACCCGGCCCAGCACGCGCACCGAGGGGGGGACGGTCCAGTCCAGCACGGTGGTGCCGCTCACCACCACGCCGCGCCGCACCTGGGGCGCGAGCCCGCTTCCCACCGGGGGCTGGCACACCACGTCGTAGCGCCCCGGGTCCACGGTGATCTGGTAGCGGCCGGTGGAGCGGGTGCTGCCGTCCGCGAGCAGCTTGTTGCCGTCGGGGTCGAAGAGGTCGAAGTCGGCGTTGTTGACCGGGAGGCCGCCCGGATCGCGCACCGTGCCGGTGAGCAGGTCGGCGCGGGCGGGATGCGGGGCCAGCATCACCGCCAGCGCCAGCCAGAACGGCGCGCGCCGCCCCGACGCGGACCTTGTCGCAGGGGCCGCACCTGCGTGCCGCGTGCGGGGACGGACGCGCGCCGAATCCAGGGACCAGCTCAACGCAACAGCACCAGCCGCCGCGCCGCGAAGGCCGCGCCGTTCGAGAGCCGCAGGTAGTAGACTCCGGGCGGAGCCGGATGTCCAGCCGCGTCGTGGCCGTTCCAGCTCGCCACCCGCGCCGCGGGGGCGGCGCCGCGGAAGAGCGTGGCCACCCGCCGCCCGGCCACGTCCCAGACCGAAAGCTCCACCTCGCCTTGCGCCGCCTGGAAGCCCACGGCGGTGCTCGTCGAGGCGGGATTCGGCCAGGGCGCGCCCAGCACCAGGCCCGCGCCGGGGCGGGGGCCGGAGACGCCCACGGTGCCCGGGGCCATCACCAGCGTGACCGTGGTGTCGTTCAGGCTGCCGAAGGGGTCCAGCTCCAGCGTGTCGTGGGTGGCATCCGGGGGGATGACGCGCAGGCGGTAGAGGTCGCCGTCGGTCGTGACCCGAAAGGCCCCGGCGGCGTCGGTCCGGTCCCCCGGCGTGATGGCGGGCAGCCCGGTGGACTTGCGGATGAAGTCCAGGTTGGCGCCGGCGATCGGCTGGCCGCCGCCGGCGCCGACCACGGTCCCCGATACCCAGTGGCCGGACGCGAACGTGATGTTGCCCAGGTCGCGGGCCCCGGTGATCTGGAGCGAGTCGAAGCGGACGGGCAGCAGCCTGGTGGCGACCGGCGGCGAAAGCGTGACGCGGAACTTCCAGGTCGAGACCAGCGGCCGGAAATTCCCGGCCGCGTCGCTGACGTCGCCGGGAGTCTCGAGCCGGAGCAGGTAGGGCAGGCTGTCCACGTCCACGTCCACGCCGGCCACCGGGTTGCCGCCGGTGTCCCGGCAACGCCCCCGCAGCTCGACGCCCGGGGGCAGGGCGAGGTTGGGAACCACGACGTCACTGGCGCCGACCAGCACCGAGCGCGCGGTGGCCGAGGCGTACGGCTGGCCCGGTGGGGGATTGGCGCTGATGTCGTAGAGGCCGGGCGGCAGCATCAGCTGGTAGCTGCCGTCGGCGGCGGTGTTGTCCTGCGGCGTGAAGAGCTTGGCGCGCTCGCCCGCGGGGCGCACGTCCAGGTCGGCGTCCAGGATGGGGAAGAAGCCCAGGTCGGTGACGGTCCCCTGCACCAGCCGGCCGGCCTCGAGGGCCACGGTGCCCAGGTTCCGATCGGCCGTGAGGTCCATCCCCGGGAACAGGCGCGGCACGCGCCGGGCCGCCGGCGGAGCGATCACCGAGACGTCCCACAGGCCCGCGTCCACCAGCGCCGTGAAGTTGCCGGAGCCGTCGGAGGTGTCGCCCTGCACGTTCGCCGGGATGTCGCCGGTGGCGGGGTCGTGGAAGTCGAGGTCGGCCATGAAGACGCCCAGGCCGTCCGTGTCAGTGACGCGACCGGTCAGGTAACGGCCGCGCGCCAGCGCCACGTTCAGCGTGGTGTTCGTGACCAGGTTCTGCGACTTGAAGGTCCTGGTGAAGAGGTGCGAGCCCGCAAAGGGCACGAAGGCGACGTCGTAGACGCCCGCGGGCAGCGTGATGGCGTAGAAGCCCAGGGCGTCGGTGGTGTCGCCCGGGGTGGGCACGAGCAGCCCGGTGGCGGAGTCGTGCACGTCAATGTCCAGCGGGTAAACCCCCGCGCTCACGTCGTCCACCACCCGGCCGCTCAAGGTGAGCGCCTGCACCCGTGGCCCCGCCGCGAGGCCCGCCAGCAGCAACAGCGCAACTGCGATGCGTCGCATCCTGCTCCTCCCTGTCCGTCAATCTCCGGCCCGCGTCCAGCCCAGCCCGAGCTGGAACGAGCTCACCGTGTAGTTGCGGTCCAGCCGCGAGGACGCCTGGTCGAGCAGCCCGACGCCGGCCGAGAGCTCCAGCCCGGACCGGAGCGTGCGCCCGACCACGCCCGAGAGCTCGATCCACTGGTCGCGGCGGCGGAAGTTGGAATCCGAGGGGCCCGCGTCCTCGTAGCGCCGCATCCCCGAGCGGACGGCCGCCTCCAGCCGCCAGGCGCCCGGGCGCCACTGGACGCCGCCCCCGGCCGCGCGCTCGGCGTGGGAGTACTTGGCCGCCGCGGCCGCGGTCCGCTCGACGCCGGCCTCGCCGTGCAGCGTGAGCGGCTCGGCGGGGCGCCAGGAGAGCTGCCCCGCCAGCCCGGGCGTGAAGGCGTCGCGCGCGTCGTAGGCGGTCTCGTAGTCGTCGTCCGTCCAGGTCCCCTGGATGCGCAGGCGCGTGCGAGCGGGCAGCGACTGACGCCAGCCCAGGGTGCCCTCGAGGCGGCGGAAGCCGGCGCCCCCGGCGTCGTCGCCGAACTTGACGCGGTGCGGGGTCCACTCGGCTCCCGCCGACAGCTGGCTGCCGCCGCGCCGCAGGGTCAGCTCGCCGCCGAGCCACCCGTAGCTGGCGAAGGAGAAGCGGTTCCAGGCGATGGCGCCGCCCCGCCCCTCCAGCCCCAGTTTGAGCGCCGGCGCCGCGCGCGTAGCGGTCTGGACCGTGAACTCGCCCTGCAACCCGCGGTCGGGACCCGTGAGCGTGGACCCCGGGAACAGATCGGACCGGGTGACGCCCTGCAGCTGCAGCGCCACCTCCGGGCTGGACCAGCCCGCGGCCTGGGCGCGGCCCGCCAGCAGGGCGCACAACGCGCCTGCCATGATGCGACCTACCATCTCGACACCTCCTGCATGAGGACTTCCCAGCCCGGCGCGTCCAGGCAGCGCTCGCGCTCCCCGTCGCGCCAGGAGTGCACGGCCAGCACGCGCACCAGCGTCACGCGGGCGTAGTCCGCCACCCGGTCGCCGGCGAAGCGCCCGCCGGCCTCGGCGTAGCCCAGGAGCAGCGCGCGCCAGGCCGCGCGCGCCCGCTGGTTTCCGAGCGGGTC
>JBBIHL010000339.1:0-3903 GCA_037447075.1 Candidatus Eiseniibacteriota bacterium
CGCGCGCAGCGTTCCCCACGTGAAGGCGGCCTGCTGCCCGGCCGCGGCGGCATCCGGGTCCGGCTCGCCGGCCCCGCGCGCCTCGCGGTGCGCGCGCGCCAGGTCCTCCAGCCGGCGCAGCTCCTCCAGGGTCTTGCCCAGCTCCGGCCTGCTCGAGGCGGCGCCCTGCCAGTCGAGCGGGCGCTGGTCCGCCACCGCCTCCGCGGCCTCCTCCAGCGTGCGATCCTTCGGCTCATCCATGCATGGTCTCCGCCAGGCGCAACAGCGCCCGCACCACCAGCATCCGCGCGGCGTTGGCGCTGGGCTTGCCCATCGCCTCCGCGATCTCGGGATAGGAGAATCCGAACTCCAGCCGCAGCATGGCGGCCTCGCGTTGGTCCTCGGTCAGCCCCATCAGGGCCGTCTCGTAGCGCTCCAGCGTCTCACGCCCGATCGCCCGCTCCACCACCGAGGCCGTGGGATCCTCCGGCTCCTCGGCCGGGGCCTGGGCCGACGGCCGGCGCGCGGCCCGCCGCACCTCCTGCCGCAGGGCGTTGAGCAGGCTCTGCCGCAGGTAGGCGAGGAAGGCTCCCTCGTGACGGGGCTCGAAGGCCTCCACCCGGTTCAATGCCCGATAGAGCGTAACCTGCACGAGGTCGTCGGTGTCGGCCATGCCGCGGGCGTGGGCGGGGAGCCGTCCGTGGGCCCAGGAGCGCAGGATGGGCAGGTAGCGGGCCGCCAGCCGGTCCCGGGCCATGGGGTCGCCGGCGCGGATCTTCTGGATGAGCGCGGCCGTGGTTTCGAGGGAATGGCGTGGCGACATGGCTGGTCCGCCGGGGGCTTCGGGCCTGACGCCTTCGATTTCAGACCCGCGGGGCCTTGCCGTCAACCACGGATAGGGGCAGGGGATGCGCGGCTCGGGCTCCCCCGCCCGCGCCGGGCTCCACTTCGTGCGCCTGGAGCCGGAGGGGCGCCGGCTCACGCAGCGGCTGGGAGTAGGCCACACCGCCGGGGCGGCCGTGGCAGGGGACGCGGCCGCCCCTGGCGTTTGGGCGAGGCACCATGGGATTCGAAAAGGCTCGCTTTGCGTCGCGCGCGATGATCCTCCGCGCCCGCCATCTGTCCGCGCTCCGCGCCGCGCTGCGTGACGTTCCGTCGTCGCCATCCTGGGCGCCCGCCAAGTCGGCAAGACGACGCTCGCCCGGGAGCTCGTGGCCGACAGCCGGGGCGCGGAGACGTGACTTCGACCTCGAGGACCCCGACGACCTGGCCCGGCTCTCGGATCCGATGCTCGCCCTCCGGCCGCTGCGCGGCATGGTGGTCAGCGACGAGGTGCAGCGGCGGCCGGAGCTCCGCGCCCGGGGGCGAGCCGGCCGCCGGCGGAGCGGGGCCTCCACCGCGGGGCCGGCGGCGGATCGGGCTCCCGGCCCCGCCCCGCTCTACCTCGCCCTCACCACCTTGCGCTCCAGGTGCTGGCCGTTCGCTTCCAGCCGCACGAAGTAGACGCCGGCACCCGCCTCGCTCCCCGTCCCGTCGCGACCGTCCCAGGTCACCTCGTGAGGCCCGGCCGGGAGCGCCTCGTCCACCAGCGTGCGCACCCGCCGGCCATCCAGCCCGTAGACCGCGAGCCGCACGCGACCCGCCGCCTGGGGCAGCGTGAAGGCGACCCGCGTCGCCGACGCGAACGGGTTGGGCTGCGCGGGCAAGAGCGCCAGCGCCGCCGGGTTCCCCGGCTCGACGCCCGTCGTGCTGCGCACCCGCAGCAGGCCGTTCACCACCTGGGCCGAGGGCTTCCCTTCGTTGCAGACGAAGCCCGAGAGCGTGAGGGGGATGTTGGTGTTCAGGGGGGTGCTCGGCGAGATCACGAGCCGGAGCATGTCGAGCACCAAGCTCCCCGACCCCAGCGGCGCCGTGCCGGCCGCGGCGATCGAGATGCGGTCGCTCAGCTCGTTCTGGACCGGCGGCCCCCACGCGCTGATCAGGCCCGACCAGGACTGCGCGTCGGTGATGTAGGTGGCGTTGTGGGTCAGGGTGTACTGCACCGAGTAGATGTTGAGCGGCGACAGGTCCCGGTCCACGTTGAGCGGCACGAACACGGTGACGCCGGGCAGCGCGTCGATCGTGGGCACGCTCACCCGGAAGTCGTAGACCGTGACCGAGGTGTTCTCGTCCATGGCCCCCACGTTGTCCACCGCCCGCACCTTGGTGACGCCGCCCGCCACCGCGGTGAGCAGGCCGGCCGCGTCAATGGTGGCGACCGTGGGATCCAGGGTGCTCCAGGTGACGGGCGGGGTGACGCTCCCGCTCACGGTGAAGAGCTGCGTCTGCCCGGCCAGCAGGGTGACGTTCTCCGGGCTCACCGTGATGGTCGGCAGCGGGCTCACGGTGAAGCTGCCGTTGGTCCGCTTGGCGGGCAGGGTCTCGTTGAAGAGCGCGCTGGCCAGGGTAAGCGTGGTCACGCCGCTGGTGGTGGCGCTGGTCGCGAAGTTCAGCACGCACAGCGTGCCGGAGCCGTTCAGGTCGGCGGTGCCTGCGAAGTCCACGGTGAGCGTGTTCCCCGTGACCCCGAAGCTGGTGGTGCCGTAGCCGTCCAGCATCGTGCCCGCCGTGGCGACGCCGGTGGGCGTGACCAGGTTGGCGTTGAAGCTCACGGTGAACTGCCCGGAGCGGATGCCCAGGCCGGTGAGGTCGGTGACGGTGACCGGCACGGTGCCCGGGTTGCCCTGCACGGCCGACCCCGTCCCCACCGTGAGCCCCATGCCGCGGATGTCAATCAGGCCGTCGGTGGTGTCGCGCCGCGCGGCGTTGTCCACCGCGAAGACGCGGACCGACCCCGGGGCCACGCCGGTGAGCAGGCCGGTCCCCGAGATGGTCGCCACGCCGGCGTCGGTGGTGAACCAGGAGACCGGCGGGGTGACGCTGCCCGAGACGCTGAAGGCGAGCGTCTGGCCCCGCACTACTTCGCCGGTGTTCGGAGTCACCGTGATGACGGGCGTGGGGTTCACGGTGATGCTGCCGTTGGTGGTGGTGTCGTTGGGGACACCCTCGTTGAAGGTGAAGCTCTGGAAGACGAGCGAGGTGGAGGAACTGCCCAGCAGGGCCGGGTTGATGAGGAAGCGGAGCGTGACCAGCGGCCCGGCGCCGGCCAGCACGGCCGCCCCCGCATGGGCCACCGAGATCTGGCCGCTGGTCACGTTGAACACGGCGTCGCCCCACCCGGCCGTGGCGGGCAGGGTGCCCGCCTCGATCACGTCGGTGGCGGTCACGACGGACGCGTTGTAGGTCATGACGAACTGGTAGGACTGCACGCCGAGCCCGGTGAGGTCGCTGGCGGTGAGCGTGACGTCCACGGTCTGGCCGGCCAGCCCGGAGCCCGTGCCGGCCGTGACGCGTGCCGCCTGCGCGGGGGCGGCGCCGAGCGCCGCCCCCAGCAGGAGGAGCAACGCCGGAAGCGGTCCGGCCGCACGATGCGAGCGCATGATGCCTCCCTCCTCGCCCGTGCGGGCTAGCGGACCACGACCAGGCGCTGGACGGCGGCGAAGCGGGCGGCGTGCGCCCGCACCAGGTAGACCCCGGCGCGCACCGGCTGGCCGCGCTCGTCGCGCAGGTCCCAGGCGAGCGCGTGCGCGCCCGCGGGCAGCGCGCCCTGGAGCAGCGTCCGCACGTGCCGGCCGGCCAGGTCGAGGACCTCGACCGTGGCCTTTGCTCCCGCCTCGCGCGCCGCGATCCCCAGCGCGAGCGAGACCGCCCCCGTGGCCGGGTTGGGCGCCGGACGCGCCAGGAAGGAGAGCGCCGGGGCCACCGGGCCGGGCCGCGGGCCCGTTGCCGCCTCGCTCTCGTTCACTCGGGCCCACACCAGGGCGGGGGCGGTCCACGGCTCGTCGCCGGTTGCGGCAAAGCGCAGGGTGACGACGTCGTCGCCGG
>JBBIHL010000340.1:0-3893 GCA_037447075.1 Candidatus Eiseniibacteriota bacterium
CGCCGGCGCCGGCGGGGCCGGCGCTGGAGCCCGGTCGCTACCGGCGGATCGCGGTGGCGCTCGAGATGGGCCCGGCCGACCGCGCCGTGGTGGAGCACGTCTGGCGCCTGGTGGCGCGGGGGGAGTCGGAGGTCGTGCTGCTCCACGTCACCGAGAGCGCGGCCAGCCGTTTCCTGGGGGAAGAGACCTCCGACCAGGAAAGCCGGGAGGACGAGCGCGCGCTCGAGGCGCTGGCCGGGCAGTTCCGCGCGCGGGGGGTGCGGGCCGTGGTGGCGCTGGGGCACGGCGAGGTGACGAGCGAGCTGGTGCGGCTGGTGGCGGCCACCGAGTCGGACGTGCTGGTCACCGGCTCCCACGGGCACCGCCTGATCGGCGACGTGATCCACGGGGCCACCGTCTCCGCGGTGCGGCACCGGGTGCGCGTGCCGGTGCTCACCGTTCCCGGGCGAGGGGTGGGCGAAGGCGACGCGGGGTCCGCCGGGGGAGAAGGTCCGGGGACCGCCTCGGGGGAGCCGGCGTGATGGCCGCCGGCCCGCGGGTCCGCCCCGCGGCGGGTGCGGCGGTCGTCTCGCTGGCGTTGACGCTGGTCTTCTTCCTCCTCGCCGGGCGCTGGGACCTGCCCATGCTGTGGGCCTATGCCGCGGCGCTCTCGGGGTCGCTGCTGCTGGGCGCGTGGTCGCTCGATCCCGAACGCATCCGCGAGCGGTTCCGCCAGCGCTCCGGGGGCCTCGATCCCGGAGCCCTGGCGCTGATCCGTCTCACCTTCGGGCTCCACTGGGTGGTGGCGCTGCTCGACGTGGGACGCCTCCACGCGTCGGACCGGGTCCCGGCGGCGGTCCAGGTCGCGGCGCTCGCCGCCACGGCCGCGGCCCTACGCTGGGTCCTGAGGTGCGTCCAGGTGAATCCCTTCTTCGTCCCGGTGGTGCGCATCCAGACGGAGCGGGGACACCGCCTCGTGACCGACGGACCCTATCGGCTCGTGCGGCACCCGGGCTACCTCGGCATGATCCTCCTGGCGCCGGCCAGCGCCCTGGCGTTGGGGTCGTGGTGCTCGCTCGCCCCCGCGCTGGCCTGCGGCCTGCTCGTGCTGCGGCGCACGGCCGTGGAGGACCGGTTCCTGAAGGAGCACCTGGCGGGCTACGCGCTCTACGCCCGGGCCACGCGCCATCGCCTGGTGCCGGGTCTGTGGTGACCCGGCGGCGCCTGCGGCCGCTGACCCTCGAGGGACCGGCGGGGAGGCTGGAGGCGCTGCTGGAGGAGAGCCCCGCGCGCGCCCCCGTCGTTGCCGCGCTGGTGTGCCATCCGCATCCGCTCCACGGCGGCACCCTCCACAACAAGGTCGCCCACACTTTGGGCTCCACGCTCGCCGAGCTGGGCGGGGTCTCGCTGCGCTTCAACTTCCGCGGCGCGGGCCGGAGCGAGGGGAGGTTCGACCAGGGGCGCGGCGAACGGGAGGACGCGCGGGCCGCCCTGCGTCACCTGCGCGCGCACTACCCCGGGGCCCGGCTCTGGGCGGCGGGGTTCTCCTTCGGCGCCTGGGTGGCGCTGCGGGTCGGGGCGGAGGAGCCCGACGTGGAGCGCCTGGTCGGGGTGGCCCCGCCGGTGGGCCGCTCCGATTTCACCTTCCTGGCCGCCTGCCCCAAACCCAAGCTCATCCTCCAGGGAGACGCGGACGATGTCTGCCCGCTGCCGGAGCTCCAGGCCGCCTTCGCCGGCTGGGCCCAGCCCAAGGCGTTGGTGGTCGTGTCCGGAGCCAATCACTTCTTCGACAGGCACTTGACGCGTCTCGCTCAAGCGCTGCGAGAGAGTCTGGCAGAGGCGGCCGGCGCGCCCGGCTAGCCCCCCGGGTCGGCCCTGCGGGGCCGACCCCCGACGGGTGGCCCCCCGCCCTCACGGCGCCCGGCGCATGGCCTCGAGGCGCTCGCTCTCCTGATCGGGCTCCACGTGGACCACCACGTCGCTCACGTCGGGGAGGGCGGCGCGCACGGCGCTCTCCACGCGGTGCCCGATCGCGTGGGCGTCGGCGATCGCCATGCGGGGATCCACCTGGATGTGGAGGTCCACGTGCACGTCCCCGGTGGCGCCCCGGGAGCGCACCCAGTGGCAGCCCCGCACGCCCTCCACCCCGAGCGCGATGGCCTCCACTTGCTCCTCGGCCACGCGCGAGGCGTCGGCCAGCGTGCCGGCCGAGCGGCGCACGATGCCCACCGCCGCCCAGCCGATGACGCCCACGATCACGACCGCCGCCAGCAGGTCGGCCTGCGGATAGCCGCCGCGCACCGCCACGAAGCTGGCCACCACCAGCAGCGAGGTCCAGACGTCGCTGCGGGTGTGCTCGGCATCGGCCAGCAGCACCTCGCTGCGGAGCCGCTCGCCCTGCGCGCGCTCGTAGCGGGCCACGGCCAGGTTGACGAGCATGGTGGCGCCCATCACCACGAATCCCGCCAGCCCGATCTGGGGCGCTTGGGGCTCGCGCAGGCGCTCCAGGGCCCCGATCACGATGCGCGCGCACGCCAGCAGGAGGAGGACGGCGATGCCCAGCGCGGCGAACGTCTCGAACTTGCGGTGGCCGTAGGGGTGGCCGCGGTCAGGCGGGCGCGAGGCGAGCTGGGTGGCCACCAGGCCGATGACGTTCGAGGAGCCGTCCAGCAGCGAGTGGACGCCGTCGGCGGTGACGGCGATCGCGCCCGAGAGCCAGCCGTAGACCAGCTTGGCCGCGGCCACGAGCAGGTTGAGCCCGAGGATGATCCACAGCACGCGACTCACGCGCCAACGGGATGACGCCTCGCGCATCCTAAGAGCCTCCCGGCGCAGTGTATCAGGGCGCCCCGGCCCGGCGAGTCTTTTCAAAGCCGTGACTCCCCAAGGCGCGGCCGGACTCACGGCGCGCCAGGGGATGCACTACAATGCGGGGCGGCCCGATCGCCCCGGCGAACCCACCCCGGGGCCCGACGAGGAGGAGTCCATTGAAACCGGCGATCTGGCGCACCGGGGTGGTTGCCCTGGCGGTCGCGTTGGGGGCCTGGCTGTGGCTGCGCCGCGAGGGCGGCGAGACCGTCCGCTTCCGCACCATGCCCCTGCAGCGCGGCACGGTCGAAAGCACGGTCTCGGCCTCCGGCACCGTGAACCCCGTGGAGAAGGTGGAAGTAGGCAGCCAGGTGTCGGGAACCGTGGCGCGGCTGGGCGCCGACTACAACGCGCGCGTGCGCAAGGGTCAGGTGCTGGCCCAGATCGAGCCCAGCGCGTTCCGCGCCCGCGCGCTGCAGGCCGAGGCCAACGTGGCCAAGGCCGAAGCCGCCGTGCTGGACGCCCGGCGCGCCCTGCAGCGCGCCCGGGAGCTGGTGACGCAGAACTACATCTCCCAGGCGGACCTCGACGCCGCCGAGGTGGCCTTCGCCCAGCGCGAGGCCGAGCTCAAGCAGGCGCGCGCCGCCCTGGAGGTGGCGCGCGTGGACCTGGAGAACACCACCATCCGCGCGCCCATCGACGGAGTGGTGATCTCGCGCAACGTGGACCTGGGCCAGACCGTGGCCGCCAGCCTCCAGGCTCCACGCCTGTTCGTGATCGCCAACGACCTTTCCCGCATGCAGGTGGAGACCCGCATCAGCGAGGCGGATATCGGGCGCATCCGCCCCGGGCTTCACGCGCGCTTCACCGTGGACGCGTTCCCCGAGGTGGAGTTCTCGGGCGAGGTGGACCAGGTGCGCCTGGAGCCCATCGTGGAGCAGAACGTGGTGACCTACACCACGGTGATCCGCACCGCCAACCCCGACCTCAAGCTCCGGCCCGGGATGACCGCCAACGTCACGGTGCGCGTTGAGCGCCGCGACGGCGTGCTGCGCGCGCCCAACGCGGCCCTGCGCTTCGTTCCGCCCGCGGCCCGGGAGGCCGGC
>JBBIHL010000341.1:0-3887 GCA_037447075.1 Candidatus Eiseniibacteriota bacterium
CGGTGGCGATCGCGCGCTGCTCCGGGGAGAGCGCCGCGTCGGGATCGCGCTCGAGCCCGTGAGGAAGCTCCAGGCCCGCGCGATGCCGCACCGCCAGGTAGGCGGCGGCCCAGGCGGCCAGCGTCGCGCCGGTCGCGAGCGACCAGCGCAGCCGGCGCTCGGGACGACTCCCCCGCGGTCGCGGCATGAAGGGCAGCATGACTCCAGTGACCACCGCCACCTCCTTGCACAGCAGCGCCGCGAGCAGCGCCAGGAGCGCGCTCCACAGCCGGCGGTGGGCCGCCTCGTGCAGGGCGAGCGCCGAGAACACGAACAGCCCCAGGTCCACGAAGTGGCTCGGCCAGGCGAGCAAGGTCCGCGTGGACTCGGCGAGCAGGGGGAAGGAGGCGGCCGCCGCCGCCGCGGGACCCCGCCAGGCCGGCCGCAGGGCCCGATAGATCAGCACCGTGCCCACCACCAGCAGCAGTCCGTGAAGGGCGGCCACGGCCCGGGGATGGGCGAGGATCCACGGACCCAGGGCCTCGTAGTAGAGCTGGTGGGCGACCGGGCGCCAGAAGGCGAGCGAGCCGCCGCCGTCCAGGAGCGAGTTGCGGGGCTCCAGCAGGGCGCGCCGGAGGAAGTCGAAGTCCTCGGCCACCGCCTCGCCGAGCGGCGCGCCCAGCGCGCGCCAGACCAGCGGGAGCAGCGCGAGCCCGGTGAGCCAGGCCCAGGGATCGCGGAGCAGTGCGGGTGGGGAGGGCCGGGGCGAGGCGGCAGGGGTTTCTGCCGGGCGGCCCCGGCGGCGGTCGGGCACGGGTGACCTCGATGCGAACGGGGATCCGTCGAGCGCGCGCTCGCGGTCTCGCGGCGAGCAAAGCAGCGGGTGGCGGGCGCGTCAACCCGGGCAGCGGGCGCCGTCGTTGAGGGTGCCCGGGGGACCGGCGTATGCTGCGCTCCGTTCCGGGGCTCGCGAGCGTGCGGATGCGCCGCGGCTCGCCCCGTGAGGTCCCGCACCGGGAAGGGCTCGTCCGCCATCGCCACGCCTGCGACTGCTCCCTGGAACCCGGCCGCGCCCGTGGCCGTGGTGATCCCCGCGCTCGACGAGGAGGCCTCGGTGGGCGCGGTGGTGCGCTCCATCCCCGCGGCGCTGGTGCGCGAGGTGGTGGTGGTGGACAACGGCTCGCGCGACGGCACCGCCGCCGCGGCCGCCGCGGCCGGCGCCACCGTGCTCTTCGAGCCGCGCCGCGGCTACGGGGCGGCCTGCCTGCGCGGCCTGCGCCACCTGCGCGCCCGCCCGCCCGAGGTGGTGGCGTTCCTCGACGCCGACCGCAGCGACTATCCCGAGGAGCTGCCCTCGCTGGTCGGGCCCATCCTGGAGGGGCGCGCCGACCTGGTGGTGGGCTCCCGCGTGCTGGGGGCGCGCGAGCCCGGGGCGCTCTCGCCCGTGCAGGAGTTCGGCAACGCCCTGGCCACCCGGCTGCTGGCCTGGCTGTTCGGCGTGCGCTTCACCGACCTGGGGCCCTTCCGGGCCGTGCGCTGGTCGTCGCTCGAAGCGCTGCAGATGCAGGATCTCGACTACGGCTGGACCGTGGAGATGCAGGCCAAGGCGGCCAAGCGCGGGCTGCGCTGCCTGGAGACGCCGGTGCGCTACCGCCGGCGCGTGGGGCGCAGCAAGGTCTCGGGCACGGTGCGCGGCGTCTGGGGCGCCGGCACCAAGATCCTCTGGACCATCGCGCGCGAGGCGCGGCGGCGCTGAGGCCGCGACGGCCGGCCGACCGCCCGGAGCGACACTCGTCGTTGGCGCCCCGCCCACCGCTCCTGTATCCTGCGGCCCGCGCCGCCCGCAGGATGGCCGGTTCCGACCCTCACGGAGGCCGCATGTTCGTCGAGGACTACCTCCAGGAGCTCCGCCGCGAGCGCTACCGTCCGGCCGCGATCGCCGCCTACGCCCGGCGCGTGGGGCGGAAGGTGCGCGCGGACATCCTGGCCAACCCCGCCGCGGTGCGCTCGATCTGGACCGTGGCGCTGGGCTTCTTCGCCGCCTCCTTCCTGGCGGCCACCGCGCTGGCGCTGCGGGTGGACCGCCACCTGGCCAACGCGTTCTTCCTGCACACCAGCGCGACGACGCTGGCGATCTTCACCCTGTTCACGCTCTACGTCGGCCTGCTGCGCGATGCCCGCGGCTACGCGCTCTCCGCGCTCACCGTGCCCTGCGCGCTGACGCTCGCCCGCATGGCCATGCTCCCCGGGCTCGTGCTCTTCGTGGCGGAGCGGCGCCTGCTGCTGGCGCTCGTGACCTTCGTGCTGGCCGCGCTCACCGACGTGGCCGACGGATGGGCCGCCCGCCGCTTCCACCAGGAGTCCCGCATCGGCACCCTGATGGACCCGCTGGTGGACATCTTCTTCAACCTCGCCCTGTTCGGGGCGCTGGCCCGCGCCGGGCTGGTGCGCGACTGGGTGTTCGGCGCGGCCGCGGTGCGCTATGGTCTGCTGCTGGTGGGCGGCGCGTATCTCTACGTCTTCCACGGTCCGGTCCGCGTGGCTCCCACCCTGTTCGGCCGCATGTCGGGCGTGGTGATGAGCGTGATGGTGGGTCTGCTGCTGCTGTTCGCCCGCAACGGCGGGCATCTGGCCGAGCGGCTGGGGCCGCTCACCCAGACGGCGCTGGGCGTCCTGCTGGTCGGCGCGGTGGGACAGGTGCTGGTGATGGGGTGGTACAACCTGCGGCTGCTAACCGGCGAGGCGCGCGCGGCGCGGCGCGTGATCGACGACGTGCGCTGGGGCGCCTCATGAGCGAGCAGCCGGCCCTCCAGGGCGACCTGAGCGTGTTCCATCCCGCCGACGTGCTCCAGTCCCTCGCCATCGCCCTGGCCACGGGCTGCGCGGTCTTCCGCCGCGGCGAGCACGTGACCGAGGTGTTCGTGGAGCGCGGCAAGCCGGTGTTCGCCCGCACCACCGCCCCGGCGCTGCGCATCGGCGACATCCTGGTGCAGCGGGGCGTGGTGAGCGCCGAGGCGCTCGAGGACGCGGTCGCCATCCAGCGCGCGGGCTCCTGGAGCGAGCGGCTGGGCGCCATCCTGGTGCACGCCGGCCAGATCACCCCCGACCAGCTCGAGCAGGCGGTGGACGAGTGCCTGCGCCGCATCCTCTACGCGCTCTTCCTGTGGCGGGACGGCGACTTCGAGTTCTTCTCCGGCGGGCGGAGCGACTTCCAGGACGTCCGCACCGAGCTGCAGCTCGACCGCCTCATCCTGGAGGGGCTGCGCCTGCAGGACGAGGCGCAGGGATAGGGACGACCGGCGGCGCAGCTCGGGCGTGGAGGAGCTTCTCGGGCGGCCATGATCCGGGGCGTTGCGCCCCGGCCGCCTGCCCGCCACGCCGCCCGCGATTTTTCGCTTGCCCGCGCCGGCGCTTCGCGCCTAAGTTGCCGGCGCCCCGGTGGTCCGCCGCCCCTCCGACCTTCACGTCCCCCCGAGGCGACTAGAGCCTGTTGAGCCTCCACCTCTCCCCGCACGCCTCCGGCTTCTGGCTGCTGCTGGGCACGCTCGCCCTGCTGGCGCTCGCCTTGTGGGCCTACCGCTTCGCCCTGCCGCCTCTGCCGCAGCGGGTGCGCGCGCTGCTGGCCGGGCTGCGCGTGGTCGCTCTCCTCGGCCTGCTCTGGCTGCTGGCCCAGCCCGTGCTGGAGCGCCCGAGGGTGGGCCAGCGGCCGCGCGTCGTGGTGCTCGTGGACCGCTCCGCCAGCATGGCGCTGCCCGGCGAGGGCGGCGCTCCGCGCTCCGCCTTCGCCCGGCGGGCCGTGGAGTCCCTGGAGCGCGCCCTGCGGGGCCGGGCCCAGGTGACGGTGATGGGCTTCGCCGGACGGCTGGCGCCGGAGGGAGCCGGGCAGGCCGATTCCCTCCTGCAGCCGG
>JBBIHL010000342.1:0-3874 GCA_037447075.1 Candidatus Eiseniibacteriota bacterium
GCCGCGCGCAGCTCGGCGCGCAGCGCCTCCAGGCGGTCCTGGGCCGCGCGCCACACCGCGAGGCGCTCGGCGTAGGCGGCGCGCGGCGACTCCAGGCCGGCCGCGCGGTCGAGCAGCGCCAGGGCGGCGCCCGGCCGCAGCAGGCTCTGGTGCTCGTGCTGGCCGTGGATGTCCACCAGGGTCTCTCCCAGCGCCCGCAGCCCGGCCACGGTGGCCGGCGACTGGTTGACGCTCGCCCGGCTCTTGCCCTGGGCCGAGACCTCGCGGCGCAGGATCACGGTCCCGCCGTCCCAGCTCCAGCCCAGGCGCTCGAAGGCCTCGCCCAGCCGCTCGGCGGCCTGCGGCGAAGGGTCGAACTCGCCCTCGATCACCGCGCACGCGGCACCCTGCCGCACGGCGGCGCTGTCGGCGCGGCCGCCCACCAGCAGGCTCACCGCCTCGACCAGCAGCGACTTGCCGGCGCCGGTCTCGCCGGTGAGCACGTTCAGCCCGGGGGCGAACTCCAGCCGGGCGTCCTCGACGATGGCGAGGTCGCGGACCCGCAGGCGCTCCAGCACGGCGGCGTGCCCCGGGCTACAAGCTGCGCCGCTCGCTGCCCTGCCAACCCAGCTTGGCGGCGAGCGTGGCCGTCCAGGTGCGGTCGGGCCGCTGCACCAGGCGCACCGCGCGCCGCGTCAGCCCGAAGCCGATCGCGTCCCCGCGCTCCAGCGTGGCGCGCTCGTGCCCGTCCAGCAGCACCACCCCGCGCTGCGGGCCGAGCAGGGACATGCTCACCAGGGCTTCGGCGCCCACCACCAGGGGGCGGCTGGCCAGGGTGTGCGGGCAGACCGGGGTGACGACCAGCACCTCCAGGTCGGGCGCCACCACCGGCCCGCCGGCCGAGAGCGAGTAGGCGGTGGAGCCGGCGGCGCTGGCCACCACCGCGCCGTCCGCCACCAGGTGGCCGAGGTCGGCGCCGTCGGCCTGGACGCGCAGGTGGATCGCGGCGAATCCGCTGGCGTCGCGCACCACGGCGTCGTTCATGGCGGCACCCCGGAAGGCGACCTGGTAGTCCCGCTTGACCGAGACCGCGACCAGGCGGCGCTGGGTCACCGGCCACGCGCCCCGCAGGGTGGCCTGGACCGCCTCGCCCAGCTCGCCCTGCTCGGCCACGGTGAGGAAGCCCAGGCCCCCCAGGTTGACGGCGAGCAGGGCGCCGCGACGCCCCAGCAGCGCGCGCCCGCCGGTGAGCGCCGTGCCGTCGCCGCCCAGGGCCACCAGCAGGTGGCACCACGCGGCCAGGCGGGCGAGCGGCCAGCCGGGCTGGCCCAGCTCGCGCGCCAGGTCCTCCTCCACCTGCACCTGGTGGCCGGCGCGCAGCAGCGACCCGCGCAGGCGCCGGGCCGCCTCGCGGACCTCCGAGCGGCGCACGTGTCCCAGGATGGCGACCCGCCGCGCCGCGCGCCTCATGAGAAGGTGTGTTGCGGGGAGCGCAGCCAGGCGGCGACGCGGCGCGCGATGCCGGCCGCGTCCAGGCCCAGCTTGGCGAGCAGCTCGTCGCGCTTGCCGTGCGTGACGAACTGGTCGGGCAGGGCGATGCGCGCGAGCGGCGTGGCCGAGAGCCCGGCCCGGTCCAGGAACTCGGAGACGGCGCTGCCGAATCCCCCCGCGGCCACGTTCTCCTCGACGCTCACCAGCCGCCCCACCGAGCGGGCCAGCCCGGCGACCGCCTCCTCGTCGAGCGGGGCGGCGAAGCGCATGTTGACCACGGTCGCCGCGATGCCCTCCCGCGCCAGCAGCTCGGCGGCTTCCAGGCTGGGGAGCACCATGGTGCCCAGGGCGAGCAGGGCCACGTCGCCGCCGGCGCGCAGCGTCTCGGACTTCCCCAGCGGCAGGATCTCGGGATCGCGCCGGGGCGGCTCGAGGTCGGGCAGCGGGGCGCGCGGGTAGCGCACCGCCACCGGGCCGCCGCGGTGCCGCGCCGCGGTCCACAGCATGTCGCGCATCTCGGCGCCGTCCTTGGGCGCCATCACCACCATGCCGGGGATCATGCGCAGGTAGCCCAGATCGAAGGCCCCGTGCTGCGGGGCGCCGTCCTCCCCCACCAGGCCGGCGCGGTCCACGGCCAGCACCACGTGCAGGTCCTGCACCGCCACGTCGTGGATGAGCGGGTCGAAGGCGCGCTGCAGGAACGTCGAGTAGATGCAGGTGAGCGGCAGCAGGCCCCCCGCGGCCAGCCCGGCCGAGAAGGTCACGGCGTGCTCCTCGGCCATGCCCACGTCGTAGAAGCGCTCCGGGAACTTGAGGGCGAACGGCTTGAGCCCGGTGTTGTCGGTCATGGCGGCGGTCACCGCCACGGCGTTCGGCACCTGGGCGGCGATCTCCAGGGCGGTCTCCCCGAAGACGTGGGTGTAGGTCTTCTGGGCGCTCTTCACCGTGGTGCCGGTCTCGGGGTCGAACTTGCCCACGCCGTGGAAGGTGCAGGCGTCCAGCTCGGCCGGGGAATAGCCGCGGCCCTTCTTGGTGACCACGTGGAGCAGGGCCGGCCCCGGCAGCTCCTTGAGCTCGCGCAGGGTGCGCACCAGCAGCGGCACGTCGTGGCCGTCGAGCGGCCCGTAGTACTTGAGCCCCAGCTCCTCGAACAGGACGCCCGGCACCACCAGGTTGGTGAGCCCCTCCTTGAGCCGGCGCGCAGCGGCCTGCGCCCGCTTGCCCACCCGCGGGATGCGGCCCAGCAGGTCCCACACGTCCCCCTCCAGCGCGCGGTAGAAGCGGTTGGCCGTCAGCCGGGTGAGGTAGCGCGCGATCGCCCCGATGTTGGGCGAGATGGACATCTCGTTGTCGTTGAGGATCACCAGCAGCTTCTTCTTGAGCTCGCCGGCGTTGTTGAGCCCCTCGAAGGCCAGCCCGCCGGTGAGCGCGCCGTCCCCGATCACGGCGACCACGTGGTAGTCCTCGCCCAGGGTGTCGCGCGCGGCGGCGAATCCCAGCGCCGCGCTGATCGAGGTGCTGCCGTGACAGGTGCCGAAGGGGTCGTGCGGGCTCTCCACGCGGCGGGGGTAGCCGGCGATGCCCCCGAAGGTGCGCAGCGTGTCGAAGCGCGCGTAGCGGCCGGTCACCAGCTTGTGCGGGTAGGACTGATGCCCCACGTCCCAGATGATCTTGTCGCGGGGCGAGTCGAACACCACGTGGAGCGCCAGGGTGAGCTCCACCACGCCCAGGTTGGGCGCCAGGTGGCCGGCGCGGCGCGCCACCGTCTCGATCACCGCGCGGCGGATCTCGACCGCCACGCGTTCGAGCTCCTCGTTGGAGAGCTTCTTGAGGTCGGCCGGACCCTGGATGTTCTCGAGCAGGGACATGTCTAGATGATCCAACGCCACAGGAGGGTGTAGAGCACGCCGAGCAGGGCGCCCACGAAGACCTCGAACGGCGTGTGTCCGAGTAGCTCCATGAGGCGCCGGTCGCGAAAATCCCTGAGGGTATGGTGCTCGGCGATCAAGCGGTTCAGGATGGACGCCTGGCGTCCGGCCGCGCGTCGCAGGCCGGCCGCATCATACATGACGATCAGGCTGAAAAACAGGGTGACCCCGAACAGCGTGGAGCGGAAGCCCTCGTTGAGGCCCACCGTGGTGGAGAGCGCCGCCACCGAGGCCGAGTGGCTGCTGGGCATGCCCCCGGTCTGCACGAAGCGCTGGAAGTTCCAGCGCTTCTCGCGCAGGAAGAAGGCGATGCCCTTGCAGGCCTGGATCAGGAAACCCAGGCTGAGCGCGATCCAGAAGGGGTTGAGGGCCCTGGGCATGGGGAGGGCGAGCAGCACGGTCAGCGCTCCCGCCGCGCCAGGGCGCCGAGCAGCGTCACCAGCGCGCCCGCCCGCGGCCCCAGCGCCCGCGCGCTC
>JBBIHL010000343.1:0-3844 GCA_037447075.1 Candidatus Eiseniibacteriota bacterium
AGCAGCGATGCGGCGGCGGCGCTGCGGGCGCTGTGCCGCCTCCACGGCCTGCGGCTCGACCCCCGGCGCAAGGCCGCGCTGGCGCTCGGGCTGGGCTCGGACGTGCCCTTCTTCCTGCGCGGCGGCACCGCGCTGGGCGAGGGCCGCGGCGAGCGGCTGCACCCCATGAGCCTGGCGCGCCCCTTCCGCGCGCTGATCGTGGTTCCCCCATGGCCCAGCGACACCGCGCGCTCGTTCCGTCAGCTCAACCGCAGGAAATTGACCTTGACAGCCTGGCGGGCCAAATCTAGCTTTTTCAGGACGCTTAGCCTCCGGCCGCTCCACGCTGAAGCGGCTCTGGGCCTGGGCAATCCCTTCGAGGAGGTGGTGCAAGGAGCCGCGCGTGAGATCCAGTCCATTCGCGAAAGGCTGCTCGCGGGTGGAGCCCTCGGTGCACGACTGACCGGCAGCGGGTCGGCAGTGTTCGGCGTGTTCGACGCGAAGCAACCCCTCGCATCGCTCGCTGCGAGCTTCGACGCGAAGCGCTACCGGCGGTTCGTCGTAAAGCCCACGCGGATGGGAGCTTTGCTGCGACCGTCGCCGTGACTTGAGCGCCACAGCATGGAGGCATGAAGCTCAAGCGTTATGTTGCCCCCCCTTAGCCGTGCCGCAGAGCACGCTGTGAGCCAAGCTGGTTCCAGGATGGCTCAGAGGTGCCGACCGCAATGATCGAGATCACCGAGGTGCGCGTCTCGTTGCGAGACGATCCCAAGCTGAAGGCGTTCGTGAGCATCACGCTCAACGATTCCTTCGTGATCCGCGGGCTCAAGATCATCCACGGAACCAGCGGGCTGTTCGTGGCGATGCCCAGCCGCAAGCGGCCCGACGGGAAGCACCAGGACCTCGCCCATCCGATCAACGACGCCACGCGCCGCTACCTGCACGCCAAGGTCATGGAGGCCTACCAGCAGGAGCTCGCCCACCCCACGGCGGCCCCGCACCCCGACTCCTACCCGATGCGCTGACGCCGGCAGGCGTCGCGTCGGTCCCGCTGGAGGCGTTTGGCCGCACCGACTCCCGCCCGGGGGCGCCCGGCCCGCACCCGGTTCCCTTCCCGAATCCCGCTGACCGTTGACTTTCCCCGCCCGCTCCGCTAGTCTCCCCCGGCTTTGGGTGAGCGGCGACCCGCCGCACCTTCGCCCGCACGCACATCGCCTTTTCCGTGCAATCTGCTGAGGGCCAGCGGATTGCCCGCCTAGCGGTTGGGGCGTGGCCAAGCGGTAAGGCACGAGACTTTGGATCTCGCATCCGGAGGTTCGAATCCTCCCGCCCCAGCCAGCGCCGGGGCCGGGGACGGGTCCGTGCCCCGCGGGCTTCCGCCGGGCGGTCGCGGTGGTGCCCCGAACGCTGTGCGCAGAGGAGACGCAGGTGGAATCCTGTCGCATCTTCGCCGGCAACGCGAGCCGGCACCTCGCCGAGCAGATCTGCGGCCATCTCCACGTTCCGCTCGGCCAGGCGGAGGTCTCGCGCTTCGAGGACGGCGAGGTCTCGGTGCGCGTCCTGGAGAACATCCGGGGCACCGACGTCTTCATCATCCAGGCCACCGGCGCCCCGGCCGAGAACCTGATGGAGCTGCTGGTGATGCTGGACGCGGCCAAGCGCGCCTCCGCGCGCCGCGTCACCGCGGTGCTCCCCTACTTCGGCTACGCGCGCCAGGACCGCAAGGACCAGCCGCGCGCCCCGATCAGCGCCAAGCTGGTGGCCAACCTCATCACGGTGGCCGGCGCCGACCGCGTGCTGACCATGGACCTGCATTCGGCGCAGATCCAGGGGTTCTTCGACATCCCCTTCGACCACCTCTACGCGGCGCCGGTGCTCATCGACCACTTCCAGAGGAAGCGGCTTCCCGACCTGCTGGTGGTGGCGCCCGACGTGGGCGGCGTCAAGATGGCCCGGGCCTACGCCAAGCGGCTCGGCGCCGAGCTGGCGCTGGTGGACAAGCGCCGGCCGCACCCCGACGCCGTGGAGGTCATGAACGTGATCGGCGAGGTGGACGGCAAGACCGTCGTGCTCTTCGACGACGTGGTGACCACGGCCCGCACCCTGTGCGAGGCGGCCGAGGTCCTGAAGAACCAGGGATGCCGCGAGGTCTACGCCGGCGTGACCCACGGCGTGCTGTGCCCGGGCTCGTTCGAGCGGCTGGGCCGCTCGCCCATCCGCGAGCTGGCGGTCACCGACACGCTCTCCCACGACGGCACCCGGCTTCCGCCCAACGTGACGGAGCTGTCGGTGTCCGGGCTGCTGGCGGAGGCGGTGAAGCGCATCCACGAGGAACGTTCGCTCAGCTCGTTGTTCGTCTAGCGCCCCGCGGGCGCAGGTCGCGGGCGTCCGCCCGCTCGAGGAGGAGGAAGGCGTCATGGCAGTCATCCCGTTGACGGGCGAGCGCCGCGCCGCGCGGGGCAAGGGCCCCACGCGCAAGGCGCGCCGCGCGGGCCGCATCCCGGCCGTGCTCTACGGTCACGGCCAGGAGTCGCTCGCGCTCACCGTGGGCGCGCGGGACTTCGAGGTGGCCCTGCGCGGCAAGCTGGGCTCCAACCCCATCGTGGGGCTCACGCTGGCCGGCGACGGGGGCGCCGGCGAGCTCACCGCGCTGATCCGCGAGATCCAGCGCGACCCGGTCTCCCACCAGATCCTGCACCTCGACTTCCAGCGCATCTCCCTCACCGAGACCATCGAAGTCGCGGTGCCGCTGCGCATGGTGGGCACGCCGGTGGGGGTGAAGGACGGCGGCGGCATCCTCGAGGCCATCCTGCGCGAGGTGAAGGTGCGCTGCCTGCCCACCGCCATCCCGGCCCACATCGACCTGGACGTGTCGCACCTGGGCATCGGCGACTCGGTGCACGCCAGCGCCATCGTGATGCCGGAGGTGGCGATCCTGACGGATCCGGAGGCGACGGTGGCCACCGTGGTGCCGCCGACCGTGATCGAGGAGAAGCCGGCCGAGGCCGTGGCCGCCGAGGCCGTCGCGGAGCCCGAGGTGATCGCCAAGGGCAAGAAGGAGGAGGCGGCGGAGGGCGCCGAGGAGGAGGCCGCCCGGGCCGAGAAGAAGCCCGCGGCGGAGAAGAAGCCGGCCGAGAAGAAGTAGCCGATGGCGGTGGTGGTGGGGCTCGGCAACCCCGGCGGCCGCTACCGGCTCACGCGGCACAACGTGGGCTTCCGGGTGGTCGAGCGCCTGGTCCGCCGCTGGCGGGCGCAGCCGGGGCCCGCCGCGGTCCGGGCGCGCTACCGGTGGTGGCGGGCCGCACCCCAGGGATGCGAGGTCGCGTTGCTGGAGCCGCACACCTTCATGAACGCCAGCGGCGAGGCGCTGCTGGAATGGGCTGCGCCCGGCCGGCCGGACCCGGCCAACGCGCCGGCGGTGCTGGAATCGCTGGACCGCGCGATCGCGCTGGCGCAGGCGGGCCGCGTCGCCGGGCTGGTCACCAATCCGATCCAGAAGCACACGCTCTATGCCGCCGGCTTCCGCCACCCCGGCCACACCGAATACATCGCCGAGAAAACCGGCGCCGGCGCCCACGCCGTGATGCTGGCGATCGAGGGCCTGCGCGTCGTGCTGGCGACCATCCACCTGGCGTTGCGCGACGCGCTCGACGCCCTCAGTGCCGATGGTATCGTCGCCGCCGGCCGGATCGCGGCCCAGGCGCTCACGACCGATTTCGCCATCCCGCGGCCGCGGCTGGCGGTGGCGGCGCTGAATCCGCATGCGGGCGAAGGCGGCGCGCTCGGCCGCGAAGAGGAGGCGATCATCGCCCCGGCGGTGGCGCGGCTGCAGGCGCTCGGCATCGACGCCTTCGGCCCGGCGCCG
>JBBIHL010000344.1:0-3107 GCA_037447075.1 Candidatus Eiseniibacteriota bacterium
CGAGGATCTCCTTGCAGATCGTCATGAACTCGAGCGGCCGCGCGATCCGGCGCCGCACCCGGGCGTCTACGCGCTCGGGCTCGCGGCCGCGCTGGCCGCGGCGCTGGCCCTCATCGCGCGCCTGCCGCGGCCTGGGGATGGGCGCGGATAGAGCCGGGCTGCCACCCGCCCTCGACGCCGCCGGCTCGCCCGCCTAGAATGCGGCCCACCCGACCACCGGGGGTGGGATCCATCGGAGCGCGCGAGGGACGGCGATGCTTCACGCACGGGTTCTGATCATGGCCGCTGGCGTCGCGGTCGTCCTGGCTCCTGCTCGAAGCGTCCACGCGGCCTGGTGGGGGCAGGTGGGCGGCGGCGTCTACGCTCCCCTGGCGGGTACGGCCGACCGGCTGGACCCCGGCGCCGGCCTTTCCCTGGGGATCGGCTACCGGCCGGGCGGCGGACGATTCGGGCTCCTGCTCGAGGGCGCCTACGCCGGCCACGCCCTGTCGCAGGAGTCGCGCGACGCTCTGCGGACCCTCAACGGGGACGTCACGCTCTGGAGCCTCGGGCTGAACGGCACGTTCACGCCCGCGCAGCGCGGCCCGGCCCGCGGCTACCTGGTGGGCGGCGGCGGCGCCTACGCGCTGCGCGCCCTCGCCTGGCAGCCGACCTACGCCGACGCCTCGGGCTGCGATCCCTGGTGGTGGGGCTGGTGCGACTCCGGTGCGCCGGCTGCCGGCCAAGTCCTGGGGCGCGCGACCACCACGCGCTTCGGCCTCGACGGCGGCGCGGGGGTCGCGCTCGACACCGGCAACCGCACCCAGCTCTACCTCGAGGCCCGCTTCCACCACGTGTTCCTGGAGGAGGGCCGGTCGGCGCAGTTCTTCCCGGTCCAGGGCGGGTTGCGCTGGTAGCGACCCGCGCTACCGTCCCTTCCCGCGCGGCACCAGGGCGATGGCGCGCACCGGTCCCCCCGAGCCGCCCTCGATCTTGACGGGCAATGCGATCATCAGCGCGCCCCGCGGAGGCAGCCGGTCCAGGTTCATCAGGTTCTCCAGGCCCGGCGCGTCGCGGGCCGCCGCGATGCGGTGCACCATGAAGTCGCGCGACTGGCCGTAGTCGATCGAAGGCGTATCCAGCCCGATGGCGGCCACCCGGCGCTCCTCCACCAGGATCCGCGCCGCCTCCACGCCGTAGCTCGGGAAGTGCAGCCGCGAGGCGTCACCCGGCGTGTCGTCGCCGAAGTAGGCCTTGCGGTCGGGCCAGCGCTTCTCCCAGCCGGTGCGCAGCGCCACGATGCTGCCTTGTGGGATGCGCCCGAAGCGGCGCTCGAAGGCGGCGACGTCGGCCGGTGAGAGCCGGTAGTCCGGGTTGCGCGCCGCCGAGTCGGTGACGTCCAGCACCACCAGCGGCGCCACCAGCTGCCGCAGCGGGATGCGCTCGGCCGTGAGGCCCGAGGCGGAGAAGTGGATGGGGGCGTCGAGGTGGGTGCCGCCGTGCTCCGGGGTGCAGAAGGAGTTGGCCGCGTAGAAGTAGCCGCCCGGAGTCTCCCCGTAGGCCAGCCGCTCGAGCGTGAAGCTCGAAGGCGAGGTGGGCCAGAACAGGGTCTGGGCGTTGAGCGGATGGGTGAGGTCCACGATCTCGCAGCGGGCGAGGTCGAAGCGCTGCGCCCCCGCTCGAGGCGCGGCGCACAGGACCAGCGCCGCGCCGAGCATGCCGGGGATGATGCGTCTCATGCCGATGCCCTCCACTCCCGCTCGCGGGCGGCGACCGGGCCGCCGCTACCGCACCGGGCCGAGCTCGTTCCTGTAGACCTTGCCGTCCTTCATCACGAAGCCGACGTGCTGGAGCACCGTGATGTCCCGCAGCGGATCGCCCTCCACGGCGATGAGGTCGGCGTAGGCGCCGGGCGAGACCTCGCCCAGCTTGCCGGCCTGGTCCAGCAGCGCCGCGGCCACCCAGGTGGCGGCGCGCAGCGCCTGGGCCGGGGTCATGCCGGCGCTCACCATGCGCTCCAGCTCGATGGCCTGGTTCACGTCCCAGGCGAAGCCGCCCGCGTCGGTGCCCAGGGCGATCTTCACCCCGGCCCGGACGCCCCGGGCGAACGCCCGCCGCTGGGTCTCGATCATCTCCTTGTAGATGGTGCGGCCCTCGGCGGCGCGACCCTCGGCCACGTACTCGGTGACGTAGAGCGTGGGGCACCAGTAGACGCCCTTCTGGCGGGCCAGCGCCAGCAGGCGATCGTCGAAGCCGTCGCCGTGCTCGATGGTGTCCACCCCGCAGCGCAGCGCGTTCTCGATGCCGTCCACGCCGATGGCGTGGGCGGCCACCTTGCGGCGCAGCTTGTGGGCCTCTTCGCAGATGGCCTCGAGCTCGTCGGGCGCGAAGGTGAGCACGCTGTGCAGCCGGCCGTCCTTGCCGAAGTAGTAGCTGCGGTCGGCGTAGACCTTGATCCAGTCCGCCCCGTGCTCCACCTGCTCGCGCACCGCCTTGCGGCACTCGTCCACGCCGTCCACGACCTGCACCCCCTTGGGCATCCGCAGCTCCCAGGAGTAGCCGAGCAGGGGGTAGGCGCCGGTCACGTTCAGGGAGCGCGTGGAGACGAACAGGCGGGGCCCGTCCACCACGCCGTTGGCGATGGCGCGCTTGATGTCCACGTCGGCGTACATCGCCCCCTCGGTCTCCACGTCGCGCAGGGTGGTGAAGCCGTTGAGCAGGGCGGTGCGCGCCGCGACCGCGGCGCGGAGCGTGCGGTAGGGGATGGACTCCTTGAGCAGCTGATCGTCGTAGTCGCGGCTGGTGATGTCCCCCTGGAGCAGGATGTGCGTGTGGCAGTCGATCAGCCCCGGCAGGACGGTGGCGCCGCCCAGGTCAACGACCGCGCCTCGGCCGGGATCTCGATCCCTCTCCCCACGGCCTTGATGAGCTTGCCCTCGACCAGGACCGTGGCCCCCTCGATGGCGCGGTCGCTCCGGCCGTCGAGCAGGCGGCCGCAGCGGATGGCGACGAGGGCGGGCGGCGCGGAGTCGGCCTGGACCGGCCGCGTGATGAGCGCAGCGAGGACCAGGGCCGCAGCCAGCAGCGCCCGCTGCCGGCGGGGGGCCGCGGAGGGGGAACGCAGGTTC
>JBBIHL010000344.1:3174-3837 GCA_037447075.1 Candidatus Eiseniibacteriota bacterium
CGCTCCTGCCACGGGGCCGCGGGGCCCGCCGAGGCCGAGGCAATGTAGCACAGCCGCACGAACCCCTGGTCCGCGGCGCCCCACATGCCGATAACTCCGGAGCCGCCCCTCGCTCCAATCCGTCCGCTCCGGAGGCCGTATGGAATCCCTCCTCATCCTCCTCGCTCTCCTCGTGGGCATCGTCCTGTCGAGGAAGCTCCTGGCCGTCGCCCTCCGGCGCGTCTTCGCGCGCGCCATCGGCAAGGACTCCGTGACGTCGCAGCCCGACGCCATCCACCTCTCCCGCGCCGGCGGCCAGGCCTGGAGCGATCCGGCCAGGCCCAACGCGGTCGCCCAGCCCCTGCTCGCGACCGGATTCAAGGACGCCGGCACGTTCCGCGTCGAGCCGATGCCCGGACTGGTGGTGCGCCTGCTGGCCAAGCCCGACGAGTCGTTCTACGCCGCCGTCTACGAGCATCCCCGGGCCGGCGTGTGGCTGGACCTGGTGGCGGGCTACCCGGACGGCACGAGCATCACCTTCACCACCTCGCCGCCCACCGGCCTCGACCAGCGCCCCGGGCACCCCACGACGAGCGTGCCGGGCGTGAGCCCCCAGGCGCTCCTCGAGCGCGCGCGCCGCAGCCGGCCCCAGGGGGCGCCCAGGCCCGCGACGGTGGAGTCGGC
>JBBIHL010000345.1:0-3828 GCA_037447075.1 Candidatus Eiseniibacteriota bacterium
GCGCAGCGCCCGCGGCCGGCAGGTCACTTCCAGCTCGGCGGCGGCGGCCTGGCGGTACTCGCCGTCGGTCTCGTAGGCGGGCGGGGCGGGGAAGCGCAGGGTGAAGCGCGCCGCCTGCTCGGTGAGCACGCGCGGATGCGTGGTGTGGGTGCCGCGCGTCGCCGCCACGAACAGGCCCAGCCGTCCCAGCGGCGGCGCGTCGAGGATGGAGATCGCGTCCAGGCAGCCGTCGGTGAGCCGGGCCGCGGGGGCGATGTGGAACGCGCCGCCGAAGTGCCGGGCGTTGGCCACGATCAGCATCAGGTGGCGCGCCGCCCCGCGCCGCTTGAGCGGCGAGTCCACCCCGATCTCGACCCCGGGGTAACCGAACAGGTTGCGCAGCGCGGAGACCAGGTAGAGCGCGGAGCCGCTCGCCCAGGTGATGCGGGCGCAGTCCTCGAGCACGGCGATGTCGAAGCCGAAGCCGGCGATGTTGAGGAAGTGACGCCCCTCGATGCGGCCCACGTCCACCCGCAGGTCGGGGCCCTCCACCGCGAGGCGCGCCGTGCCCGCCACGTCGCCGGCCGGGGCGCCCACGGTCTTGGCGAAGTCGTTGCCGGTGCCGGCGCCCACCAGCGCCAGCCGGCAGTCCGCGCCCGATTCCAGGATGGCGCCCGCCACGTTGCTCCAGGTGCCGTCGCCGCCCACCGCCACCAGGGTGGTGCAGCCCTCGGCGATGGCGCGCCGCGCCAGCTCCGCCTCCTCGCCGGGCGCCGAGGTGGTCCGGACGTCCGGCACGCCCGCCGCGGCGAAGGCCGCGCGGACCTCGGGCAGCAGCCGTGCGCCCCGGCCGCGACCCGCGGCCGGGTTCGCGATCACGCGCACCCGGGCATTCATCGCCCCGCGTAGGCCGCGAGCGTCTGGAGCGGGTGGATGGACTCGACCCCGTCCCGCATCCACTGCTCGCGGAACGGCGTGGGGTTGACCTCGTCCGCCGGCAGCAGGGCGGTGAAGGGGTGCGGATGGAGGACGAGGCCGCCGCGCTCCTCCTCGTGCTCCATGAAGGGGCCGGTCATCACGAGCGGGGACATGTAGTGCCCCGCCTCGTCGTGCATGAAAGTCTGGTAGCGGTGCTCGACCGGGTGCCACTCGACCTCGGCCGCCTCGGTGATGCGCAGGGCGAGGATGGGCCGGCCGCCCTCGCTCGCCGCCGCCTGGATCCCCGCGGCCCCGCGCGTGAAGGCCACCTCCAGGTCGGCGGGATGGTGCGGCAGCCGCCACACCTCGATGCCGTGGCGGCGCGACTCGGGCGTGGTGGTGCCCACCAGGAACGGGAACATGGCGGCGCGCGGCATGGGCTCGCCGGGCAGCAGCCGCGGGGCCACCAGCACCGACAGGGCGATCTCGCGGTAGGCGCCCAGCGCGCTGTCGTGGAACTCGAACGCGGTCACCGCCAGCACGCTCGAGCCGTGGTGCGGCTCCACCGGCTGCAGCCCGGGCGGCAGGAGGGCGCGCGCGCTGGGGGTGGGGATCTCGAAGAAGCCGTTGATGGCGTCGCGGTAGAAGTAGCGGCGGACCTCGGCGCTCACAGGATGCCCTCCTCGCGCAGCACGTGGGCGAGGATCGCGACGCCTTCGTTGAGCTGGTCGGTGGTGTGGGCCGCCGAGACCGAGATGCGGAAGCGCGAGCGGTGCTTGGCCACGGCCGGGTAGACGATGGGTTGCAGGTAGAGGCCGGCGCGCTGCAGCCGGTGGGCGATCTCGAAGATGCGCCGGTCGTCCCGGATCATCACCGGGATCACCTGCGAGCTGGACTCGCCCACGTCAATGCCCTCCTGGCGCAGCAGGCGGCGGATGTGGGCGACGTTGGCCCACAGCCGGGCGCGCAAGCCGGGCTCGCGGCTGGCGATGCGCAGGGCCTCGAGCGCTCCGGCCGCGACCACCGGCGACAGGGCGCAGGAGAACAGGCGCGAGCGCGCGAAGCCTTCCAGGTACTTGCACAGGCTCTCCGAGCCGGCCACGAAGCCCCCCTGGGCGCCGAGCGCCTTGGAGAGCGTGCCGACGTGGATGTCAATCTCGTCCTCCAGGCCGAACTGCTCGGCCACGCCGCGGCCGTTCTCGCCGAAGATGAAGGTGGAGTGGGCCTCGTCGATCAGGATGCGCGCGCCGTGGCGCTTGCAGATCTCGACCACCTCCGGCAGGCGCACCACGTCCCCGTCCATCGAGTAGACGCCCTCGACGATCACCAGCTTCTTGCCGTTGGTGCCCTTGAGCTTCTTGTCGAGCTCCTCGGGGCGGTTGTGCTTGAAGAAGCGCACCTCGGCCTTGGAGAGGATCCCGCCGTCCACGATGCTGGCGTGCGAGTTCTGGTCCGCGACGATCAGGTCGCCCGGGCGCATCAGGCCCTGGATGACGCCGATGTTGGTGCTGTAGCCGGTGGGGAACACCATGCAGGCCGGCTTCTTCTTGAACGCCCCCAGCTCCTCCTGGAGGACCAGGTGCACGTCCATGGTGCCGGAGAGCACCGGCGAGCCCGCGGCGCCCACGCCGTAGCGGTCCAGGGCGCGCTTGGCGGCCTGGATCACCTCGGGGCGGTAGGAGAGGCCCAGGTAGTTGTACGAGGACAGGTTGAGGAGATTGAGGCGGCGCTGCTCCAGCTTCTCCTGGAGCTCGATGCGCGTGCGCGGGGAGGTGGACATCGGCTGCCCGTAGAGGTAGTAGCCGCGCAGCTGCGCCTCGTCGTACCATTCGGTGTAGGGCTCGAGGATGGCGAAGACGTCGTCGCTTGACGAGTAGTAGAAGCTGCTGTAGTCGTAGTCCGCGAAGCTTCCCCGCGCCGGCGATTGCTCGTTCATCCTGATTGCCATAAGCGACCTCCGACCGAGTGACCTTCCCCGATGGCCTTCGGTCCCCACCGCCGCCACCCCGGAGCATCCGTGAAGCAGACCCTGCGCAGCCTCGGGTTCGCGGCAGTCTACTCCATCTACCTGCTCGTCGTCTTGGGGCCCGCGCAGTGGCTCGCCATCCGGCCGATCTGCGCCCTGTGGCCCGCGCGGCGCCTGCGGGTGGTGCGGGCGTGGCTGCGGCTGCAGGCCAAGGTGACCATGGGCCTGGCGCGGCGGCTGGGCGGGCTGCGCCTGCAGGTGGAGGGCGCGCTGCCCGCGAGCAGCTGCGTGGTGCTGATGAACCACCAGTCCCTGATGGACGTCCCGCTGGGCATCTCGCTGATCGAAGGGCCGCTCCCCGTGATCCCGACCCGCACCCTCTACCGGCGCGGCATCCCGGGCATCGCGGGGCTCATGAGCCTGGTGGGCGGACCGTTCGTCGCGCAGGGCGCGCAGGCCACGCGCGCGGAGCGCGACGCCCTGGTGGCGGGCGCCGACGCGGTGGCGCGCGGCGAGCGCACGTTCCTGCTCTTCCCCGAAGGACACCGCAGCCGCAGCGGGGAGATCCTGCCGTTCATGACCGCGGGGCTCGAGCGGGTGCTGGCGCGGGCGTGGAACCGGCCGCTCTACCTGGTGGTGGAGGACGGGCTCGCGCGCCTCACCGGGTTCTCCCAGATCGCCACGCGGCTGGCGGGGACGTCGGTGCGGGTGGTGGTGCGCGGCCCCTACGCGATTCCCCAGGACCCGCGCGATCACCCGGCCTTCATCGAGCGCCTGCGCGCGGAGATGATCGCCGCCCACGCCCGCCTGCGCGCCCCTGCCGCCCCCGGGGTGATCCCGCTTGCCGCCCGCGCCGAACTGGCGGGATGACCCCGCGCTGCGCGCCGCGCTCGCGCGCCGGCTCGCCGAGCCGCTGGGCGCGGACGCCGCCGCGCTGGCCGCCTACCTGGCCTCGGCCTTCGGCC
>JBBIHL010000346.1:0-3801 GCA_037447075.1 Candidatus Eiseniibacteriota bacterium
GCTGGTGCGCGCGCTGGATGCCGGCCTGATCGCGGGGGCCGCGCCCGAACCGGGGGGCGACCCGCTGGGCCAGCCGGTGACCTACAGCCTGCGCCTGCCGGACGGCCGCACGCTGGCGCTGGCCCTGCTGCGCGACGGCGCGGACGAGGCGCTGTGGCTGCGCCCGATCGGCCTGCCCGCCCCGGACTCGGCGCGCCTGGTGGGGCCCTGGGAGCTGATGAAGGAGATCCTCTCGATGAGCACGGGCGTCGTGCTGGTGGGGGGCCAGACCGCCGAGATGGCCGGTCAGCTCCTCCATGCGCTGGTGGCGGCGCTGGCGGAGCGGCGCAACCAGACGCTCCTACTGGCCTCGGACGACGCCACCTACCGGCACGAGGAGAGCACCGGCCTGGTGGCGCGCGTTCCCACCGGCGCGCTGCGCGCCAGCCTGGCCATGGTGCAGCCCGCGATCCTGGTGCTCGACACCGGCGCAGGGTTCGGCGACCTCTCGCTGGAGGACCTGGAATCCGTGCGGCTGGTGGTGGCGGGGTTCGTGGCGCCCGAGGCCGGCGTGCTGCTGTCGCGCTGGCTCACGCGCGTGGGGGGCGGAGACGCCCGACGCGCCCAGGCGCACCTGGCCACCACCCGGTTCGCCATCGTGATGGCGCGGCCGGGCGTGAGCGACGGCGGGCCCATCCCCTTCGCCGCCTGGGTGGTCACCGACGAGGAGCGCGAAGCAGCCCTGCGGGGCGAGCCGCTCATCCTGGACGCGGAGCTGGGGCGGGGAGCCGCGCCCGCGCCACGGCTCAAGGTGATGAAGGGGTAGGCGGAGCGGCGCGCCCGACGCCTGCGGCGCGTCGTCGCATCTTCGCTGCCGCTTTTGACCCCGCCCGCTCCACGGTGCCATAGTTCCTCCACCGCCGTTCGTCCTACGACGTCGAGCCGTGGAGGAAGCCATGCTGGCACTCGTGTTCCCTCTCGCGCTGGTCGGCGCCGGCGTCCTGCCGGCCGGACCGTTCCCGCACACCTACTCCATCGTGGCCCGCGACCCCGAGACGGGCGAGCTGGGCGTCGCGGTGCAGTCGCACTACTTCTCGGTGGGCCCCATCGTGCCGTGGGCCGAGTCCGGCGTGGGGGTGGTGGCCACGCAGTCGCTGGTGCTGGTGGACTACGGGCCGAAGGGGCTGGAGCTGATGCGCGAGGGCCTCTCGGCCCGCGACGCGCTCGACATGCTCCTGAAGCAGGACCCCAACCCCGACGTGCGCCAGGTGGCGATGATGGACGCCAAGGGCAACGTGGCCGCGCACACCGGGCCCAAGTGCATTCCCGATGCCGGGCAGCACGTGGGCGCGAGCTACTCCTGCCAGGCCAACCTCATGGCCAACGACCGCATCTGGGGCGCGATGGCCGCGGCGTTCGAGCGGGCCAAGGGCCCGCTCGCCGAGCGGATGATGCAGGCGCTCGAGGCCGGCGAGAAGGCGGGCGGCGACATCCGGGGCCGGCAGTCGGCGGCGATGTTGATCGTGAAGGGAAAGCCGAGCGGGAAGCCGTGGATGGACAAGGTGGTGGACCTGCGGGTGGAGGACAGCCCCGAGCCCCTGAAGGAGCTGCGCCGGCTGCTCCGCCTGCGCATGGCCTACAACAAGGAGGACGAGGGCGACAACTTCATCGCCGCCAAGCAGCCGCAAGAGGCGCTGAAGGCCTATGCCGAGGCGGCCAGGCTCGCCCCCGAGGTGGTGGAGCTGCAGTTCTGGGCGGCGGTGAGCATGTTCACCGAGGGCCAGGAGGCCGAGGCGCTCAAGCTCTTCCGCCAAGTGTTCCTCAAGGAGCGCCGCTGGGTCGCCCTCGTGCCGCGACTGGCCAAGGTGGGCCTCTTCCCCGACGACCCCGAGAAGATCCAGCGCGTGCAGGCCGAAGGGGGGCGCGAGCGAATGGGCACCACCTGGAGCCAGGGGAACCCGAAGTCGGCGATCAGGCCCCGGCGCTAGGGGGTGCCGGGCGGCTACTGGAGCAGCAGCACCCTCGCGCCCGCGCTCGCCTGCCCGGCCCGGAGCCGGATGAAGTAGACGCCGCTCCCAAGCCCCAGGCCGGCAGTCTCCCAGCGCAGCCGCCGCGGCCCGGCGCGCAGCGCGCCCGGCACGATCCGCGCGCGCTCCCGGCCGGAGAGGTCGAACAGGCGCAGCTCGACCGTCGCCGGCGCCGGCAGGCTGAAGCTCACCTCGAACCCGCCGCCCGAGCGGGCCGGCGTGGGACCCACGGCCAGCCGCAGCGCGCCCCCGTTGCCGGCCTGGCCCGGCGCGTCCACCGTGGCGTCGGTCGCCACCAGGTAGCGGTAGGCGCGGGCGAGCGTGTCGTCCTGGGCGCCCACCGCCACCCGCAGATCCACCCACCGGGCGCTGACGCCGGGGGGCACGGTGAAGTCAATGGCGGTGGGCGTCACGGCGTCCACCACGCAGCTCCGCCCGCCCAGCTCGACCTTGGTGTCGCCCGGGGTCCCGAAGCCGGTCCCCACCACGCGCGCGGGACGGCCGCCCGCCAGGGGCCCCATGCGCGGGAACACCGACAGCGCGTGCGGCCCGGCGAAGGGAGCCTCGTCGGGCCTCGCCCATCCCACGCTCACCCCCTCGTAGCGCGCGAAGTAGACCGTGCCGTCGGGCCCCACCTCCACGTCGAGCGCGCTCGAGGCCGGGAGGGCCTCGACGTAGGCGGCGGTGCGCCCGTCGGCCGAGAGCGCCACGCGGTGGGTGGCCTGGGTCCACTGCGCGCACAGGAGGTCCCCGCGCATCGCGCCCCCGAAGGCGTCCGGGTAGTACTCGGCGATCCCGTCGGTGGACGAGGGCAGGGTGAGCAGGGGTTGGGTGAAGCCGGGGCCGGGCGGATCGGCCGGGGACCGGTAGACGCACTGGCGCGGGTCGGTCCTCCCGCGCAGGCGGTTGGGCTGGCCGTAGTAGTTGCCGGCCTCGATCAGGTCCAGCTCGTCGGGCGCGCCGCCGACCGGGGGCGGCGCGTCCGCGACGCAGGAGGTGGAGACGGGCGAGGACTCGCCCAGCCCGTTGTCGGTGGCGTAGATGAGCCCGTTGCTGTGCTGGCAGGCGTCGTAGGGATTGCGCAGGCCGGGGGCGAACACCTCCACGTCGAAGCCTCCGATCTGCACGGCCGTGCCGGGGTCGGCGTACTGGTCGTAGCGCACGATGCCGTCGAAGCCCGGCCTGCGGACGCGCGCCCGCAGCAGGGCGGCGCTCAAGGGCGAGTCGGGCAGGTTCTCGTAGCCGCCCGAGAGCCCGGGCACGCCACCGGTCGAGTTGCTGCCGTTGCAGATGTAGAGCTGGCCGTCGGTGCCGAAGAAGAAGCCGTTGGTGGCGTGCTGGATCTTGCCGATGGGGAGCCCGGTGACGATCGTCTCCACCGTGGCGAACGAGGGCCCGGTGAGTCGGGCGATGGTGCCGGGATAGAGGCTGTCACCCTCCAGCCGCGTGTGCGAGACGTAGAGCCGCACCGGGTCGGGGGGGTCGAAGGGGTCGAAGCCGATCCCCAGGCAGGTGCGTCCGCCGATCGCCTGGATGGCGCCGATGGTCTGCACGGCGGTGAAGCCGGGGCCCGGGCCCAGGGTGAAGGCGTAGATGAGGCCGTCCTGCTGGGCCACGTAGAGTCGGCCGTCGGGCCCCAGGGCCAGCGAGGTGGCGGCGTTGACGAAGGGCGGGGTGGGGAAGTCCCCGGTCATCCAGGGGAGCGCGCCCGCCGGGCGGGGCGCGGCGGCCAGGAGCACCAACGCTGCAGGCAGGAACGCGGCTCGGCGCGGGGGCATGGGCTCGGGAGGGCCTG